>JASMAE010000106.1 GCA_030754475.1 Rhodospirillales bacterium | reverse complement strand
AAGGAGGAGCTCGCCGAACAGTTGCTGACGACGCTTCAGCTTGTCGAGCTCGATAGCGACGTCTACCGGATCGGTCTCCGGCGTACCATCGATCCGGGCGCGATGGCCGAGCTGGCGCGCGACGTCATGAAGGCCCGCGCGCACCTGCGCGAACGCCTCGCGGAGCAGTCAGCCGCCGACCTGGTCGAACGGTTCGACAAGGACCGCTACAACGCCAACGCGACCGTCGCCGAGAACATCCTGTTCGGGACGCCGGTGGGGCCGACCTTCGCGATCGAGACGTTGGGCGAGAACGATTACGTCCTTCAGGTCCTGGACGCGGTCGGCCTGAAGGATGCATTCCTCAATAAGGGCCACCGGCTCGCCGAGATGATGGTGGAAATCTTCCATGACCTGCCGGCGGGGCACGAGTTCTTCGAGCGCTTCAGCTTCATCGAGTCCGACGATCTGCCGGAGTTTCAGACGCTGCTCAGACGGGTCGAACACGCCGGCCTCGAGTCCCTGAACGACGACGACCGAACGCGGCTGATGGCGCTGCCGTTCAAGATCATCTCCGCGCGCCATCAAGTCGACCTCGTCGACGACGCCTTCATCGAAAAGATCCTTGAGGCGCGTGGCGTATTCGCCGAGCGGCTGCCCGAAGGCTCGGTGGGTGCCGTCCAGCTCTTCGATGCGGTCGCCTACAACGCGGCCAGCAGCATCCAGGACAACATCCTCTTCGGCAAGCTGGCCACCAATAAGGCGGGAAGCGCCGAGCTCGTGGGCGAGTTGATCGCAGAGGTGATCGACGAGTTGGGACTGCGCCGGGCGGTGATCGAGGTCGGACTCGATTACGAGATCGGGATCGGCGGCATGCGGCTTTCGGCGGCGCAGCGCCAGAAGATCGCGATCGCGAGGTGCATGTTGAAGCAACCCGATCTGCTGATCGTCAACGATGCCGTCTCCGCCCTCGACAGCGCGTCTCGGGCGTCGGTCTTCAAGAACGTGAGGGACGCGATGAAGGGCCGCACCCTCATCTGGGTCGGATCGGAAGTGGCCGAAGACTCTGAAATGAGCAGCGTTTTCTCGATGGCGGGGGGCAAGATCGTCGCCGGCGGCCGGGTCGGGGGCGTCGAACCGGCCCCGGCCGAGGCGGCCGGCGCGGAGGCGCAAGCGCCAGCCGAAACGCCCGCTGAACGCGCGTCGGGTTTCGGCGCCGTCGTCGGCATGCTCGGGTCGATTCCGCTCTTTTCCGGCATGGACCGCTCCAAGCTCAAGCTCCTGGGGTTCACCAGCGAGCGGGTGTCCTTCGAGGCGGGCCAGACCGTCTTCCGCCAGGGCGAAGAGGGTCACAAGGCCTATGTCGTTGTGGAAGGTGCGGCCGACGTGATTCTCGAATCCGCGGCAGGAGAGACCAGAGTTGCCGAGGTCGGGGCCAACGAGATTTTCGGAGAGTTGGCGCTCTTGTGCGACACACCGCGTTCCGCAACCGTTCGCGCCAAGACGCCGCTTACGGTCCTTGGCATCTCGCGCGACGTGTTCATGACGCTTCTCGAAGAGAACAGAGCAATCGCCGTCCAAGTGACCCGGGCGGTCGCCAGCCGACTGGAGAGCACCTTGCGTGATTACGGCCGCGTGGCGACCATGTCGCAGAACCATGATTGACGCGATGGCGCGGCGCACGGCGTCGTTTTCGTACGTTCGGAGACGTTTGTGATAAACATTCGCTTCGTCAGGGGCGCCGGCCAGCCGAGGCCCCGAAAGGAATCGAGGTCGGCCGAATGGGGGATTCGACCCGGCGGTGAATCCGCTGGCGAGCCCCGGACGCCGGCCGCTTTTTCGGAGCACGGGCGGCGAACGCGCCGACGGCTTGGCTCGCAGAAGCGCATGAGCGACCAAGGTTGCGTCGCGAAACCGCGGACCGGGGTGACGCCGGGGACCATGAGCCTTACACAAAGTGCAGCGTTGTCCGCCGTTGGCGCGAAGGGTTCTCGCCCCTCGGTCGGGCGTGGCTTTCGCGCACGTACCGCTGCGCCCGCCGCGTTGGACCCGCTCAAGCGCGAACTCGACGCGTGGTCCAGACGGGGCGCGGTCGCGACCTTCTGGTGGCGAGACGATGACGCAAGCGGCATTCGGCCGGGGCTCGATGCGCTTCTGGAACTCAGGCGCGAAGCAGATGTCCCACTGAGCTTGGCCGTGATCCCGGCGCACGTCGAAAACGGGCTCGCGGCGCGTCTGGTGGCCGAGGACGCAGTCTGTGTCGTCCAGCACGGTTACGCGCACGCGAACCACGCGGGGCGCGGTGAAAAGAAGGCGGAACTCGCATCGGGCCGGTCGCACACCGAAGTCCTTGACGAGCTGATTGCTGGCGGTGACCGGCTTCGCGCGGCGTTTCCCGGGCAATTCGCGACCGTACTCGCGCCGCCTTGGAATCGAATCGCCGCCGAGTACGTCTCACTGCTGCCGGGGATCGGACTGATCGGATTGACGACCTTCGGGGCGCGGTCCCTCGCAACCCCGGTACCGCGTCTCCACGTTTGCAATTGCCACGTCGACATCGTTGACTGGCGCGGGAACCGGGGTTTCGTCGGGTGGACGCCCGCGATTGGCCAGGTGGTCGCGCACTTGGTGGCGCGACGCGAAGGCCGGGTCGACGCGGACGAGGCGACGGGGCTTCTCACCCACCACCTCGACCACGACGAAGGCTGCTGGGATTTCGTCCGCGCGTTCTTGTCGGTCACGCGCACCCATCCGGCTGCCCGCTGGGTGGACGTGAAAACGGCGATGGATCCCGGGTCATGAGCGTCCACGCGTACCCTGTGCGCACGATCCGCGCGGATTACGTGCGGGCCGGCATCGGCGTGGTCTGCTGCCTGGCGCCGCTGGCGGTGGGAAGCGTAGTTTGGCCGGTGGCCGCCGTGTTCGTCTCATTGGCGGCGTTGTTCGCGGTGTTCGGCGTACGCGCCGTACGCCGCCAGGCGACGCGGGTCCGCGTGACGGCCACGGGAGTCAGCGCCGACGGATGGCGGCCCGTGCAAATCGCGTGGGACGAATTGTCGGCAATGTCGCTCGCCTACTATTCGACCCGACGCGAAAAGGCGAAGGGTTGGATGCAACTTCGACTCAAGGCGCGGGCCGGCACCGTCCGCGTCGAATCGACGATCGAAGGCTTCGAGGCCGTGGTCGGGACCGCGGCCCAGGCGGCGAGCGCGAACGGTGTCGTCCTGGACCGCGCGACCCGGAGCAACCTCCGGGCGCTCGGCATTGCGCTTGACGAGGAGCGGCCGTGATGGACGATCTTTTGCGCGTCGAGGATCTTCGGGTCGACTTCGCGAGCCAAGCGGGCGTCCTTCGCGCGGTCGACGGCATCTCGTTCCGGGTGCGGCCCGGCGCGACGGTGGCGCTGGTGGGTGAATCGGGCTCGGGAAAGTCGGTGACCGCCCAGGCGATCCTCGGGCTGTTGCCGTCGAACGCCTCCATCACTGGCGGGCGGATCCTGTTTCGTGATTTTGGGCGCCGGAACGCCGCCGTGACACAGGAACGCCGCCACGATGTCGTGGATCTGGCCGCAATCGATCCCAGTACCCGTGTGTTCCGGGCCATCCGCGGCTGCCGTATCTCGATGATCTTCCAGGAGCCCATGAGTTCGCTGTCGCCGCTGCACACCGTCGGCGATCAGGTGAGCGAGGCGCTATATCTGCACCGTCCCACCGACCGCAAGACAGGGCGCGAGATCACCGAGGACATGCTGCGCATGGTCGGCTTCCCGGACCCGCGCCGGGCGTTCGACACCTATCCGTTCGAGCTTTCCGGCGGATTGCGCCAGCGGGCCATGATCGCCATGGCCTTGATCTGCCATCCCGCGCTGTTGATCGCCGACGAGCCGAGCACCGCCCTCGACGTCACGATCCAGGCGCAAATTCTGAAACTGATACGGGAACTCCAGGCCGAGATCGGCATGGCGGTATTGATCATCACCCACGATCTTGGCGTCGTCGCAAACGTCGCCGAAGAAGTGATCGTCGTCTACCATGGGCGCTTGATGGAAAGCGGTACGCTCGAGGACATCTTCGAGCGACCCTCGCACCCCTATTTGAAGGCGCTGTTGCACGCCGTGCCCCGTGTCGAGATGGCGCACGGCGAACGGCTGGTCCCGATTCGCGAGATCAAGCTCGAGACCGGGCGCCTTCTCAAGGTCGGGCGCGAGCGTGTCCGCGTGCGTGATGGCGCCCCTCTCATCGAGATCCGCGACCTATGCCGGCATTTCACCACTCGCAAGGACTCGCGCCTGCTCTCCTTCGGGTTCGGGGCGCCGGTCACCGCCGTCGACAACGTGAGTCTCGATATCAGGCGGGGCGAATGCCTCGGCCTGGTGGGCGAAAGCGGTTGCGGCAAGACGACCCTGAGCAAGATCGTGATGCGCGCCATCGACGCCAGCTCCGGAACCGTCGTCTACAACGACGATGGTCAGGCCAAGAACCTGTTGTCGCTATCCGAGAAGGAGCTATTCCCGCTGCGGCGAAAGTTTCAGTACATCTTTCAGGACCCGTTTGGCTCGTTGAACCCGCGGATGACGGTGTTCGACATCGTCAGCGAACCGCTCCTCATTCACGACGTCGGCGATTCCACCCATCGCCGCGAGATGGTGGCCGAGCTGATGCGGCTCGTCGGGCTCGATCCGCGCTGCCTCAGCCGCTACCCGCACAGCTTCTCGGGCGGTCAACGTCAGCGGATAGGGATCGCCCGGGCACTCGCGCTGATGCCCGAGGTCCTGATCTGCGACGAGCCGGTCTCCTCGCTCGACGTCTCGGTTCAGGCCCAGGTCTTGAATCTTCTCAAGGACCTGCAGGCCGAGTTGGGTCTGACGTATCTGTTCATTTCGCACAACATGGCGGTGGTCAATTATATGGCCGACCGCATCGCCGTCATGTGCGCGGGAAAACTTGTCGAGATGGCGCCGGGCGAGGCTTTGTTCCGCAACCCCATTCACCCTTACACGCGGGCGCTGGTGGCGGCGGTTCCGACCCCGGATCCGGGGCGTCCGCTCGATCTTTCGAGCTTGATGGAGGGCAGGGCGTCGGATCCGTCGGCCTGGCCACCGCCGTTCGACGCGGCCCCCGGCGACGGTGGGCGCGCGCTCCAGATGATCGACCTTGGCGACGGGCATTTCGTATTCGCCCGCGCCGCCTCCACGATGGCCGAGGCCGCAAAGTGAGGACTGCGATGACACACCGATTATTCGTCCACGCCGCGCTTGTGGCGGTCCTTGCATGGGCCGCGGCGCCCGCGTGCGCGGCCGATCGCCCGGCGCTGGTCGAGACGCCGATGTTCGCCGACGCGGTCGCGGGGGACACGCTTCCGGCGGTCGCACAGCGCGTGCCCGATGCGCCGCGGATCGTCTCATTCGACGGTACCGACGTGAGTCCCGGCCGCCACGGGGGCGAGCTTAGGATTCTCATGGGGCGGGTCAAAGACGTCCGCATGATGGTCGTCTACGGGTACGCGCGCTTGGTGGGGTACGGCCGCGACCTCGAGCTCCGGCCCGACCTCCTCGAACGC
>JASMAE010000105.1 GCA_030754475.1 Rhodospirillales bacterium | reverse complement strand
TTCGATCACGTCGACCACGTCGTCGATGGTGATCGAGCCGACAAGGCGCCCGCTGTCGTCGACGACCGCCGCCGAGACCAGGTCGCGCTGGCGAAAAAGAAAGGCGACCTCTTCTTGGTCCATGGTCACGGGAATGCGCGTCAACCACTCGGTCATGATGTCGGCCACGGGCACCGGGCGTTTGGAGCACAAAAGTCGGCTCAAGGCGATGGCGCCCACGGGCCGGTGGCTCGGATCGACCGCGTAGAGGTCGTAGAATTGCTCGGGTAGAGGGCGTTCGTCCTCCTCCGCCGCCCGGCGCATGAAATCGATGGCGTTGCCGACGGTCCAGACGTTGGGAACCGTGACTACCTCGCGCTGCATGAGGCGGCCGGCGCTATCCTCCGGATAGGTTAGGCCTTGTTCGATGAGGGACCGGACGATGTCGGGGACGGCTTCGAGGATCTCTCGTTGATGTTCCGGCTCCAGCTGCTCGATGAAGTCGACCGCGTCGTCGCTGTCGAGGGCCGACACCACGCTCGCCACATCGTCGACGCTGAGCTGTTCGATCACCTCGTCACGGACCGTCTCGTCCAGCTCGGAGAGGACCCGGGGGTCGAAATCGGCGCGGATAGCGTCGACGAGCGAGGATCGGATCTCGGGATCGAGCCCTTGCAGGAGATCGGCGACGTCGGCGTGATGGATCGGTTCGAGAAGCTCCTTCACGTCCGAGGGTTCGCCCTCTTCGATGGCTTCGACCACCGCCTTGACGAAATCGGGATCACGCGCGTATCCGGTCTCGTCGCGGGTGCCGTCAAGCTCCGCTGGCGGCCGCGGTTCGTCGACCGTGTCAGTCACACTCGTGGTCTCCGCTCAAGCGCCCCCCGGCGCGGAGGCGTCAATGCGCGCGCTCGGCGCGGATTACGGATCCGGGCAGCGTTTGCCGAGGCCGACCGGAATGATTTGAGGCCCGTCACGTCCGCGGCGGGCCTCAAAGGGTTGGTGCGGTCGAGAAGACTCGAACTTCCACGGGGTTTCCCCCACAGCGACCTCAACGCTGCGCGTCTACCAGTTCCGCCACGACCGCTTGTCCCTTGCGGCAACCAAAAAAGTCGCCCTTAGTTGTGGCCGGGAATAGCAAATCCGCGATATGCAATCAAGCGCCGGGAGAGCAATGCCGAAGCGCACTTTGGCGAGCGACGGTGGCGTCCAATGGCTAACCAGCGGTCGTCCCGTCGCTTATGCGGACGCGCTCGCGTTCATGGAAGCCCGCGTCGCCGGTATCCGCGGCGAGGGCGCCCCGGAAACGGTCTGGCTGTTGGAGCATCCGTCGCTGTACACGGCGGGATCGAGTGCGCGCGCGGAAGAGCTGCTCGAGCCCGCACGCTTCCCCGTCCACCGCACGGGGCGTGGCGGCCGCTACACCTATCACGGGCCGGGCCAGCGCATCGCGTACGTGATGCTCGATCTGGGGTGCCGCGGAAACGACGTGCGCGGCTTCGTCTCCGGCTTGGAGAATTGGATCATCGCCGCCCTGGCCCGCTTCGGTGTCTGCGGCGAGCGCCGGTCCGACCGGGTCGGCATCTGGGTGGTCCGGCCCGGCGCCGGCGCGCGGGAGGACAAGATTGCGGCCATCGGGGTGCGGGTGCGCCGCTGGGTCACCTACCACGGTGTCGCGATCAACGTCGCGCCCGCGCTCGACCATTTCTCCGGAATCGTTCCCTGCGGGGTGCGCGGCCACGGCGTCACCTCGCTCGCCGATCTCGGCGTCGTCGCCGCCATGGACGAGGTGGACACGGCGCTCCGCGAAACGTTCGAGCCGATCTTCGGCGCCGCGGGCGCATCCGCCACTCAAGACATATCGGGGCGCGCGAGGTAGCAGCCGTCGATCTTCCAGCTTCCGTCGGGCTGGCGCTCCATGGGATAGATGGCGAGATAGGCGGCCCCGACCTCGGCGAACGCGGCCGAGGCGGCGAGCACGCCCGCCAGTGCGGCAATGAGGATGGATGCGCGTCTCATACGGATGTTCCCCGATCGTATCCAATCAACACTTCGCCAACCATTGTCATTCCCTTGCGACGAGGCGAAACGCAAACGCTCGGAGTCTGACTCGAAATGAATGGTGAGAAATCAATGCGTTACAAATCACCGTCATGCGCGGGCTTGACCCGCGCATCCACGACCGTCCGTTTCAAATTCCGCCGAGAGAAAAGCGTGGATGGCCGTGTCAAGCACGACCATGACGATCCGTGAAACCGATGACGCATTGATTCCAAGGGCGTCATGTTCGATCGGATTTTCAGAGCTGCTCCAGTATCTCTTAGCGCTTTTCCTCCGCATCCCTGGGCGAAATCAGCCCCTTGTCCAAGAGGCGCTTGAGTCGCACCAACCGGCTCTCGATCGCATCCCGTGACGGCGCCGTGGCTGGCACCGCGGCGGGCTCGGATGCGAAATCGGCGTGCCGCGACTCCCAGTGTGTGAGTTGCCAACTCTCGCCGTCGATGGTCACGCTAATACCCAAAACTACTTCATAGCGTGACCAAGCCGCCGTTTCGATCACTGGGAAGCTGGTGGAAACCGGGCTCCGGGGGGGCCTCGGCCGTATCTGCCGCGACATCCGTCACCCGCGCCGCGCTCGGGCCGCGCCAACACGCGCGGATCATGTCCGCCACGGCCGCTTCCGGCCCGCAGAACAAGGCCTCCACCGTCCCGTCGGCGCGGTTCCGGACCCAACCGCTCAAGCCCCGCACGGTCGCCTCGCGCGCCG
>JASMAE010000104.1 GCA_030754475.1 Rhodospirillales bacterium | reverse complement strand
GGGCGATCAAACCGTTGATTTTAGAGAAGGAAGCTGGTGCCGCCGGAAAGAATTGAACTTTCGACCCCACCCTTACCAAGGGTGTGCTCTACCCCTGAGCTACGGCGGCACCGGATCGCGCCCGCGCCCGATGGGCGCGCACCGTCTTGCGTGTTGCGCGCCGCACCTGACGGGCGCGCGCACCTTGCCACAGCGCCGAGGCGCGCCGCAAGCGTCCTTGACCGCCGAGGGCACGCCCGGCACCATCGCGCCCGGGTTCGATCCTTTTGAGGGGTGTTCTCCAGGCCGTGGCAACCGACGACGAGACCAAGCGCTCGCGCACGAGCGCCAAGGGCGCCAGAATGGCCGCGGACACCCGCCGCCGGCTGGCCGCCAAGCTCCGCGACAACCTGGGCCGGCGAAAGCGCCAGGCGCGCGCGCGCGCCGCGCAAGCGGATGCGCGCGAACGCCCGGATCCGGATGCCTGACGGAGCCCGTCCGGCCACGGTCCCCGGCGCCCTACCGCGCGGGGCCGCTCAGCCGACCGAGCCGTCCGTCGTTTCGACCGCGAGACCGGCGGCCCTCCATTCGGGATAGCCTTCCTCGAACCGGCGCACCTTGAAGCCGCGTTCCCTGAGCGCCGAGACCGCTTCGAAAGAAAGCACGCAGTAGGGACCTCGGCAGTAGGCGACGATTTCATGGTCGCGGGGCAGATCGGCCAATTGCTTTTCGAGCTCGCGCAAGGGGATGTTGATCGCGCCCGGCAGATGTCCGGCGGCGAACTCATCCTCCGGACGGACGTCGAGCACGGTCACGAGGCCGTCATGCATGCGCTGGGCGAGCTCATCGCGCGACACCGGCTCGAGCGCGTCGCGTTCGTGGAAGTAGCCGTCCAGCACGCGCTGCACCTCGGCGAGGTTGCGTTCGGCGATTTGCCTTACACTCGCGAGAAGGCCGACCACGGCATCGTCCGAAAGCCGGTACAGGACGCGCTTTCCCTCTCGGCGGGACTTCACCAGTCCGGCCCGGCGCAAGTTCTGAAGGTGTTGGGACGCGTTTCCCACCGTCAACCCGGCCCTTCCTGCAAGCGAATCCACGCTGCGCTCACCTTGGGCCGCGAACTCCAGAAGCTCCAATCGGTGGGGGTGGCCGAGGGCCTTTGCGACGGCGGCGAACTGCGACAGAAGCGCGTATTTCGGGCCTTCGCTTGACATGGCTCTCCGCTCATTCCATCATTCCAGCGTGTGATTGAATGATGATTGGAACTGCGGTGCTTGTCAACGATTCTAGAGCCGGCGCGCGCGAGCGCTGATCCATGACCCAATCGGCTTTCGCGAACGAGCCGGCGATCCGTCTCGGCTTCTTTTTCGGGATTTTCGCCATCATGGCGCTCTGGGAGGTGGTGACGCCGCGTCGGCCGCGCGTCGTCTCGCGCTGGATCCGTTGGCCAAGCAATCTCGGCGTGGTCGCCCTCAATACGGCATTGCTGCGTATCTTGGTCCCGACGGCCGCCATGGGTCTGGCGCTGGTCGCCGAGGAGCGCGGCTGGGGCCTGTTGAACCATCTTGGGCTTCCGGGCTGGCTTGCGGCGGGGCTCGCGGTGGTGGTTCTCGATTTCGCCGTCTACCTTCAACACGTCATGTTTCATGCCGTGCCCGCGCTTTGGCGGTTGCACCGCATGCACCACGCCGATCTCGATTTCGACATGACGACCGGCGCGCGTTTCCACCCCATCGAGATTCTGCTCTCGATGGCGATCAAGCTGGTGGTGGTGTCGGCCCTGGGCCCGCCCGCCCTGGCCGTTCTGATCTTCGAGGTTCTGCTGAACGGAACCTCGATGTTCAACCACGGCAACGTACGGATCCTGCCCGGCGTCGATCGCGTGCTCCGCTGGATCGTGGTCACGCCGGACATGCACCGCGTCCACCACTCGATCATTGGGCGCGAGACCAACAGCAACTTCGGCTTCAACCTTTCATGGTGGGACCGCTTGCTCGGAACCTATCGCGCCCAGCCCGCCGACGGGCACCAAGGCATGACCATCGGCATCGCCCAGTTCCGCGACCCCCGCGAGCTTCGGCTCGACCGCATGCTCGTCCAGCCGTTCCGCGGGAGTGCCGGCGACGCTCCCATCGGCGGGCGCGAAGGCGGCGGTTGATGCGCCCGGCCGCTCTTGCGCGCATTGCCTTGGGGCTCGCGCTGACTGCCGCGATCGTCTGGGCCGTGTTCGACCGCCAGGCCTTCGATGCGGGCGCGATCGCGGATTGGCTTCGGGACCTGGGCCCTTGGGCGCCGGTCGCGTTCGTCTCTCTTTGGGCTCCCTGGGCCCTGCTCTTCCTTCCCGGCGCCCTATTGGGCCTCGCCGGTGGCGCCTTGTTCGGGCCTTTTTGGGGAACGCTCTGGAATCTGAGTGGGGCTGCGCTGGGCGCCACTCTCGCCTTCCTCGCGGCACGCTTCGTCGCCTCGGACTGGGTGGCGAGAAAGGCGGGCGGGCGGTTGAAGCGGCTGCTTCAAGGCGTCGAAGCCGAGGGCTGGCGCTTCGTCGCCTTCGTCCGCCTCGTACCGCTCTTTCCCTTCAACCTGCTGAACTACGCGCTAGGCCTCACCCGCATTCGCGTAAGGGCCTACGTGGCCACCACCGTGATCTGCATGCTGCCCGGCACGATCGCGTACACCTATATCGGCTATGCCGGGCGCGAGGCCGTCTCGGGCGGCGAGGGCCTGATCCAAAAGGGTCTCTTTGCCCTCGGCTTGCTGGCCGCGATCGCGCTCCTGCCACCCCTGGTCCGCCGGGTGCGTGGGCGCTTTTCGATCGGCGACGAGGCCAATGCCCGTAACGCACGCCTCGAGGGTGAAGAATCTTGAACGTCGTCGGCACACCCTGGCCCGGCGGCGAACGGTGGGCGACACCAACGGAGCAAGCACGATGAAGACCCTGTTCATCCTCAACGATCCGCCCTATGGCACCGAGCGCTGCTACAACGCGCTCAGGCTGGCGCAAGCCCTTCTCAAGACCGAACCGCCGCCCGAGGTGTCGGTGTTCCTGATGGCCGACGCGGTCGCCTGCGCCAAGACGGGACAGACGACCCCGGACGGCTATTAAACGTCGAGCGCATGCTCAAGGGCGTCGCGCGCCAGGCGCGGGTCGTGCTTTGCGGAACCTGCATGGATGCGCGCGGGCTCAAGGACGCCGGGCTCGTCGCGGGCGCCGAACGCGGCACCATGGCCCAGCTCGCCGGGCTGACCGCCGAGGCGGACAAGGTTCTGGTTTTCTGAGCCGCCGGCGAACGGCGAGGCAACATAAAGGAACGGGATCATGCGCATCGTCGTAATCGGCGGATCCTCCGGCGGACTGACGGCGGCCTTCGACCTGCGCCGTCTTCTGCCGCGTCGCGACCATGAGATCACGGTCATCTCCAGGGATCGGCGCTTCGTCTTCATTCCGTCGCTGCCCTGGGTTGCCATGGGAGAGAAGACCATCGCCGATATCTCCTTCGACCTCGAACGGCCGCTCCGGTCGAAGGGAATCAACTTCATCGCCGCGGCGGTGACCCGCATCGATCCGGAGGCGCGCACGGTCCATACGGATACGGAATCTCACGACTACGACTATCTGGTCATCGCCACCGGCCACCGCAGCGCCAACGAGGCGGTGCCCGGGCTCGGTCCCTTCGACGGCCCCAGTCATTCGCTGATGTCGCCGGCGGAGGCCGAGGAGGCGCGGGAAACCTGGGCGGCGTTCTTGCGCGACCCCGGGCCCATGGTGATCGGCTGCGCCCCGGGCGCAAGCTGCCTGGGCCCCGCCTACGAGTTCCTCTTCGAGGCTCACCACGCCTTGAAGCGGCGATCGCTGTGCCACAAGGCGCCGATGGTCTATGTCACGCCCGAACCCTTCCTCGGCCACTTCGGCGTCGGCGGCTTCGGCAAGATTCGCCAGTTCCTGGAAGGCGAACTCGAGGCGCGTGACGTCCGCTACCACACGTCGGCGGCGATCTCCAAGATCACCGAGTCCGCGGTCGAGCTTGCCGACGGGAGGACGCTCAAGGCGCGCTACGCCATGATCATCCCGTCGCTGGCGGGCGTGCCGGCGGTGGCGGATTCGCCGGGGCTGGGCAACCCCAAAGGATTCGTTCCCGTCGACGCCCATTACCGGCACAAGGATTTCGAGCGCATCTACGCTGTCGGTGTCGCCGTCGCCCTGCCGCCGGTGGAAGAAACCCCGGTGGCGGTCAATTTCCCCAAGACCGGCCACATGACCGAGCAAATGGCCAAGATCGCCGCTCGCAACATCGCCGCCGACATCGCCGGCGGCGAGATGACGAGTCACGAGTTGATGGCCGAATGCATCATGGACATGGGCGATAAGGCCGTGCACATCGTCGCCGATCCGGTGCGCCCGCCGCGCAACGTCTCTGAATTCAGCAAGGGCAGGCGCTGGCTCTGGGCCAAGAGATTCTTCGCCAACTACTACCTGTGGAAGATTCGCCGCGGCGCCACCCGAAGCCCGAAGTGGGTCTGGTAAAGGCGGTTGGAATTCTCTTTCCGGTCGAGAGATTTGCACACCTGAAAATCAGGGGGCTTCGATGTTCGAACGGATGACGAAATTTTCGATCGATCGCCCGAAGACGGTGATCGGGATCGTGGTCCTTCTCACGATCCTGTTCGCAATCCAGTTTCCGAAAATCACCATTGACGCCGACCCGGAGAACATGCTCGAGGCGGACCAGGCGGACCGCGTGTTCTACAACCAGGTCAAGGGGGCGTTCGGCATCCACGACCTGATCGTTGTGGGTCTGGTGGACGAACGCGGGGTGTTTCGTCCCGATTCCCTGGAAGGGATCGCGCGCGCCACCTCCGAGATTCTCAAGATCAAAGGCGTCATCATCGAGGACGTGGTGAGCCCTTCCACCACGGACAACGTGAAGTCCGGCGCCGGCCTTCTCGACATCCGACCGGTGCTAAGGGAAGCACCGACGAGCCTCGAGGCCGCGCAGAGAATCCGTGCCGACGTTGCCGAGAACCCCTTCCTCGACGAGAAGATCGCGTCCAAGGACGGTACCGCGGTGGCCCTCTACGTGCCCATCGAGCGCAAGGACATGAGCTACCGCGTGGCCGGCGAGATCACGACGATTCTGGAGCGCGAGCTCTTGGCCGGACAGGCCTACCATTTGGCCGGCCTGCCGGTATCCGAGGACACCTTCGGCTACGAGATGTTTTTCCAGATGGCCATCGTGGCGCCGCTGGCCTTCATGCTGATCCTGCTCATCGTCTTTGTGATGTTCCGGCAACTCGCCTTCCTCGTTCCCATCGCCCTCACCGCCATGTTCTCGGTCATCTGGGCCATGGGGTTTCTCGTCGGCATGGGCTTCACCGTTCACATCATGAGTTCCATGATCCCGGTTTTCCTCATGCCCATCGCCGTCCTCGATGATGTCCACATTCTCAGCGAGTTCTTCGACCGCTACCGGGCGCTGGGCGACAAACGCCGCGCGCTTTTGGAGGCCATGCGGCCGCTCTACAAGCCGATGCTCTATACGTCGCTGACCTCGGCGGTGGGATTCTCCTCGCTGGCGCTCGCCGACATCCCGCCGGTGCGCGTTTTCGGGCTGTTCGTGGCCTTCGGCATCGTGGCGGCTTGGCTGATGGCCCTAACCGTGGTGCCGGCGGTGATCAGCCTGATGGACGACGATAAGTTGAGACGCAGGCTCTACCAGGCCGACGACGCGCCCCACAGCTTGCTCGATCGGATCCTGCGTCCCATAGGCGCGCTCGCGTTCTCGCGCGCCCGTTTGGTTCTCATCTTCGGCGCCCTCGTGCTCGCCTTCGGCGCCGGCGGACTCGTGTAGATCCAAGTCAACGACAATCCCGTGAAATGGTTTCGCGAAGGCCATCCCCTGCGCGTCGCCGACACCGTGATGAACAGGCTTTTCGGCGGCACCTACATGGCCTACCTGGTCATCGAGGGCGATGCGCCCGAGACCATCAAACGCCCCGAGGTCGTCGTCTATATCGACCGAATTCAGAAGGATCTCGAGGCTGATGCGCTGATCGGAAAGACCTCGTCGGTCGCCGACATCGTCAAGCGCATCAACTTGGTCTTGCACGACAACGACGCCGTCTATGACCGAGTGCCGGACAACCCGGACGCAATCGGTCAATTCCTGTTCTTGTTCCAGTCCACGGGCGATCCCGACGACCTCGACAACTTCATCGACCGCGAGGCACGGAAAGCCAACGTCTGGGTCCAGATGAAGGGCGGCGACAACCGCGACATGCTGCGGGTCGAGAACCGTCTTGCCGAATTCACGCAAAAGAATCCGCCTCCCGAGGGGCTCACGCTCCGCTGGTCCGGCCTCACTTACATCAACAAGGTTTGGCAGGACCTGATGGTGGTCGGCATGCTCAAGGCGGTTCTCGGCAGCTTCGTGGTCGTGTTCGCCTTGATGGTCGTCGAGTTTCGCTCCCTCGCCTTCGGCACGCTCGCCATGCTTCCGCTTGCCGGCGCGATCGTGCTCACTTACGGCCTCGTCGGCTGGACGGGCACCGACTACAACATGCCCATCGCCGTCTGCGCCGCCTTGAGCCTTGGCCTCGGCATCGACTTCGCGATCCACTTTTTGCAGCGATTCAAGGCGCACGTTGCCGAATCCCGTGATGTGGAGGCAACGCTTCGGCACATGTTCGGCGAGCCGGGCCGGGCCATTGCGCGGAACGCCATCGTAATCACGCTCGGCTTCCTTCCACTCACGGTCTCCACCCTCAGCCCATATCTCATTGTGGGCGTGTTCTTCGCCTCGCTGATGCTGTTCTGCACCCTGGCGACACTGCTCATGCTTCCCGGCGCGCTCCGCTACGTCGGTGCCCGGATCATTCCCCGAGGTGTCTCATGAAACCGCTCCTGACCCGCCTGGCCGCAATCCTCCTTTTTGCAGGCGCAGGCGCGATCCAATTCGGCCATGCACTCGGGGCATCGGCTGACGAAATCATGACCCGCTCTCAACGCGCCTTTCATTATGCCGGCAGTGACGCCAAGGGCAGGCTCACCATGGAGTTGATCGATCGCGGCGGCGGCAAGCGCGTTCGCGTGCTGACCATGCTTCGCCGGAATCAGGAAGACGGCGGTGATCAGAAGTACTTCATCTACTTCCACGAGCCGGGCGACGTCCGCCGCCTGACCTTCATGGTGTGGAAATACCTTGCGCGCGAGGACGACCGCTGGATCTTCGTCCCCGCCGTCGATTTGATCCGTCGCATCGCGGCAGAGGACAAATACGCGAGCTTCGTCGGCTCCGACTTTACTTACGAAGACGTCTCCGGCCGCGACGTGGCCGAAGACACGCACACCGTCGTTCGCGAAGAGAGGCTGGGCGAGCGGGACACCTTCGTCATCGAGAGCCTTCCCCGCGCTCCATCCGCCTTTTCAATGCGCATCTCGTGGATCGACAGCGAGAACTTCCTGCCGCTCAAGGAAGAATTCTACGACGCCCAGGGCGAACTCCATCGGGTGTTTACCGCCGACAAGGTCGAGGACATCGCCGCCGGCGAGGGGCGAGAGGCGCGCGTCTATCCGACGGCGACGAAACGCACCATGAAGAACGTCAAGACGGGGCATCGCACCGAGGTCAGCGTGAACGCGGTCACATACGACCTCGGCCTCGAGGACGATGATTTCGCCGAGCGGCGCATGCGCAGACCGCCCAGCGATTGGATCCGGTGAGCGTGGCCGCCATGCGTGGTAACGCGTGGCACCAATATTCGGAGTGCAGCCCGCCAACATGCGACCGTTATCACCGCTCATCGCCGCGCTGTTAGTCCTGCTCTCCACGCCATCGCTCGGCATGGAGTTCGACAAGGACTGGGTCATCGACGTCCGCGGGTTCGCGCTCGGAAACTTCTCGGGGCGAACCACCGGCCACGTTCCGGCGGGCCCCGACGGGCGCGCCTTTATCCTCGGCGAGGAGCGTGTGCGTCTCGATCTTACCGGCTGGACCGATGCCGTGGACGCGCAGATCCGGATCAAGCTGGACGGCGTTCACGACGCGGTGGCCGATGATTTCGAGGCCGAGCTGCGCGAGGCCTATCTCGATTACACCGCCGGTGATCTGGACTTCCGCCTCGGCCGCCAGATCGCTACCTGGGGCGTGGGCGATCTTCTGTTCCTCAACGACGTGTTTCCCAAGGATTGGGTGTCGTTGTTCTCGGGCCGGCCGCTGGAGTACCTCAAGATCGGCGTCGATGGGCTGCGCGCCCGTTATTCGACCGATTTCCTGAATGCGGAGCTTTTGGCCATCCCCCGCTTCGAGCCCGATACGGTTCCGAGCGGGAAACGGTTCTTCCTGCAAGACAACTACGCGTCCGTCACCGATCGCCGCGAAGACCTGCCGGACACCACGCTCGGCAACACCGAGGTCGGGCTTAGGCTGTATCGCGGAATCGGGGGGTTCGACGTGTCGGCTTACGGCTACCGGGGCCGCTGGCGCTCGCCCGGCCAACGCGCCGACAATTCCGAGAACCCCGCCCGGGTCACGGCCATCTATCCGCCGCTCTCGGTCTACGGGCTGAGTGCCCAGGGACACGCCGCAGGCGGCGTCCTCAGCTTCGAAGGGAGTTACTACGACTCGCGCGACGACCGGGGCGGAAGCGACCTGGCGGTCCCCAACTCGCAAACCCGGTTCCTCGTCGGCTATCAGAAGCAGCTTTGGCCGGAATTCACCCTCGGTGCCCAGTACTACGTCGAGGTCATGGACGATTTCGACGCCTACAAGCGCTCGCTTCCCGCGGGCTTCGCCCGAACGGCGAAATACTGGGATATCGTCACCGTGCGCCTGACCCAGTTCCTCGGACACCAGACGTGGAAGCTTTCGCTCTTCGCCTATTACAGCCCGGCGGACAACGACTATCTGTTGCAGCCTCAGCTCTCTTACAAGGTCTCGGACGATCTCTCGGTGGCCTTGGGCGGCAACGTGTTCGGTGGCGAGAAGCGAACGACGTTCTTCGGCCAGTTCGACCAGGACGACAACGCCTATCTCAACCTTCGCTACGATTTCTGATCCGCATCCCCGCCTTGAGGGGGGCCGACGGCTGAAGTACAAACGCCGCTTAGGCTTAAGAGGATCTCCATGGACCGCATCCGCATCGAAGGCGGGCGACCGCTCACCGGGACGATCCGCGTCGCCGGCGCCAAGAACGCCGCGCTTCCACTTATGGCGGCGTCGCTCTTGACCGATGAGATCCTGGCGCTCACCAACGTGCCTGAGGCCGCCGATATCGCCACCATGGCCAGGCTTTTGGACGAACTCGGCGTCGAAATCGACGGCGAGGCGGGCGCGGACGGGACCCCGCCTTGCGGGCCGCTGCGGCTCAGCGCGGGCGCGCTGACGGCGACCACGGCGCCCTACGACCTGGTGCGCAAGATGCGCGCGTCGGTACTCGTGCTCGGGCCCTTGCTGGCGCGCCACGGCCACGCACGGGTTTCGCTTCCGGGGGGCTGTGCCATCGGCACCCGGCCGGTGGATCTGCACCTCAAAGCGCTGGCCCAGCTCGGCGCCGAGATCGAGCTCGACGAGGGCTACATCGAGGCCCGCGCGCCGAAGGGTCTCATCGGCGCCCACGTGGTCTTCCCCGTCACCACCGTCGGCGGCACCGAGAATCTCTTGATGGCGGCGGTGTTGGCGAAGGGTGAGACGGTGCTCGCCAACGCCGCCCGCGAGCCAGAAGTCTCGGATCTCGCAAACTGCCTTTGCGCCATGGGCGCCCATATCGAAGGCATCGGGACCGATACCCTTCGCATCCAAGGCGCAGACCGGCTGCACGGGGCTCGGCACGCGGTGATCGCGGACCGGATCGAGACCGCAAGCTACGCCGTCGCCGCCGCCATCACCGGCGGCGAGCTCGCCATCGAGGGCGTGGCGCTCGATCACCTCGATGCGGTCGCCGACGTGCTCGCCGCGGCCGGCGTTAGTCTGGAAGCCCGCAACGGCGCGATCGCGGTCGCCCGCGGGGACAAGCGGCTTCGCGGCGTCGACGTGATGACCGAGCCCTTTCCCGGCTTCCCCACCGACATGCAGGCCCAGATCATGGCGCTCTTGGCGCTCGCCGACGGCGCGTCGATGATCACCGAGACAATATTCGAGAACCGTTTCATGCACGTGCCCGAGCTCAACCGCATGGGCGCCAACATCAACGTCCACGGCGCGTCCGCAATCGTGCGGGGCGTGCCCAGGCTTTCAGGCGCGCAAGTCATGGCCACCGACCTCCGCGCCTCGTTCTCGCTGGTGCTCGCTGGCCTCGCGGCCGAGGGCGAGACCGTCGTCAACCGGGTCTATCACCTCGACCGCGGTTACGAGCGGCTGGAGGAGAAGCTGACCGGCTGCGGCGCCGTCATCGAGCGCATTCGCGACTGAGCCAAGCCGCCACGCGTTGCCCGGGTAGGAAGCGGCCGGTGCAGTTTCGCAAGAACCCGTGCCGGCCGCGATGAGGAGACGGCGATGACCATCCGTTCGCTCCAGCACTTTGCCTTCACCGTCCCGAAGCCGGACGTAGGGCGCCGGTTCTACGAGGCCTTCGGCCTCGAGGCACGAGCGGACGGCGATGCCGTGGTGCTCCGCTGCCAGGGCCGGGATCAGGATCAGGTGGTTCTGGTGCCGGGAGCGCCGAAACGCCTGCGCCATCTCTCTTTTGGGACGCATGCGGACGAACTGGTCGCTCTCAAGGGGCGTCTCGAGGCGAACCGCGTCCGCCTTCTCGATTCGCCCCCTGTCCGTGGCGGCGAGGGGTTGTGGTTCCAAGATCCCGATGGGCTCCTTCTCAACGTCCGCGT
>JASMAE010000103.1 GCA_030754475.1 Rhodospirillales bacterium | reverse complement strand
GCGGAGGCCCTTCAGGAGGCCGACCGGCTGAAGTCCGAATTCATCGCCAACGTGTCCTTCGAGGTGCGCACCCCGCTCACCACGATCATCGGCTTTTCCGAGCTTCTCGCAGACGAGCAGTTCGGCGCCTTCAACCCCCGACAGATGGAGTATGCGAACGGAATCCACGACTCGGCGACGACCTTGATGGCGGTCATCTCCGACATCCTGGATTTGGCCATGATCGAGGCCGGCATGATGAGACTCGAGCTCGATGCGGTTGATATCCACGCCATGCTGGTGGGCGTTCTCGGCCTGGTTCGCGAACGCGCGCGCCACAAGAGCCTCAAGCTCGAATTCGACTGCCCGACCGAAGTCGGCTGGATCATCGCCGACGCCAAGCGCCTGAAACAGGCGATCTTCAATCTGGTGAGCAACGCCGTCACCTTTACACCGCCTCGAGGGGCCATTCGCCTGTCGGCGGTCCGCGAGGAACCCGACGTCGTGATCCGCGTCGCCGATTCCGGCCCCGGCATCGCCGCGGCCGATTTGGCGCGCGTCTTTCAGCCGTTCGCGCAGGCGACGGCCGGAACGACGTCGCCGGGCGCGGGCCTGGGACTATCGCTGGTCAAACAGTTCGTCGAGCTGCACGGCGGGCGCGTCCGACTCGATTCCGCACCCAAACGGGGGCTCAGCGTGTCGCTGTTCCTCCCCGCGCTCGGCCCCGCCGACGACGACGCGGAAGCGTGAACGCGGTGGACCGCGGGCGGCGGCGGGGTGCATCGTCGTTGGGCGCCGGACCGCACGAAAGGCCCGAAAAATGGGCCGCCAAGTCCGCGATCGCTTCGTCGCTCATATTCGTCGCCTGGTGATTCATGGTCGGGTCGCGGCGCTCGGCACGCCAGTACGGATTGGCCGACGGGAACCACCGTTTGCGGAAGTCCCAGAGTTGCGCGACGAGGCAGTCGCTCCGCTGGCCGGCCAGGTCGGGAATGCGGGGATCCGTGCTCCGTCCGCTTTGGCCGTGACACGCGACGCATGGAAGTGCGAGCGAACGCCCGGCCTCGGGATCGGCGGCCGGAGCCGACGCCGCGAGCACGAGCGCGATGAGAAGGACGAACGACCCTTCCGCGATCATGGATCGAGAGCCTCGCCGGTCGCGGTGGCGGGAGCGCACGAACGATGGAGCGGCGCCGGCCCGCGATCAAGACCTCCGGCGTTGCCCAGTGCTACATCCGCTTGGTCGACCGGAACGATTCTGCGTAAGTGGATGACGATCCGGACTTGTGCGACGGCCGGTTGCCCGGCCTTCGGCGCGCGCGTAAAAAGTGATCCATGGCCGAGAGCCGCCCCAAGGAACGGACGATCGAGCTGGATCTGGATGACGAGCGGGCGACGGTAAACCTCGCCGCGGCCCTCGCCGGCGTCGCGCGCGCGGGCGACGTGATCGCGCTGAGCGGCGAGCTTGGCGCCGGCAAAACCGTTTTTGCGCGCGCCTTCGTCCGGGCGCTCAGCAGCGGCCCGGGCGGGTGCCGGCGCCAGGTTCCGAGCCCCACCTTCACGCTGGCCCAGAGTTACGACTGTCACGCGAACACGGTCCACCACTTCGACCTCTTCCGTCTCTCCAGGCCCGAGGAGGCGTGGGAGCTCGGCATCGAGGATGCCTTCGCCGACGGCATCTCGCTCGTCGAGTGGCCAGAGCGGCTCGGCGCGGAGCTGCCCGAGTCGCGCCTCGACGTCGCCTTCTTCTTCGCCGCCGATCCGAACGCGCGTACGGTCCGGATCATGGCCCGCGACCACTGGCGGGCTCGGTTGCGCGAGGCGGAAATTGACTGACCCCCAATCCCGCGCCGCCCGAGACGAGCGCGTCCAGGCGTTCCTTCGTCGTACGGGCTGGGAGAAGGCAACGCGCGCGCCGCTCGCCGGCGACGCCTCGTTCCGCCGCTACGAGCGTCTCGAGAGCAAAGGCACGCGCGCGGTGCTGATGGACGCGCCACCGCCCCACGAGGACGTACGCGCGTTCCTCGGCGTCGCGCGGCACCTTGTCGCACTCGGGTTCAGCGCGCCCATCGTCTATGCCGACGACGCCGAAGCCGGGCTCGTGCTGATCGAGGATCTGGGCGACGACACTTTTTCGCGCGTGTTGACAGGGCCGGGCGGTCGCGCGGCGGAGACGTCGCTTTACGCGCTCGCCGTCGATCTTCTGGTGGATCTACACCGCCGGCCCGCGCACCTGTCGATCCCCGCCGGCCTCGCCAACTATGACTCGGACGCGCTGCTCGAAGAGGCCATGCTGCTGATCAATTGGTATCTGCCGGCGGTCCGCCGAACCCCGGCCGGCGCCGGTCTCACGCGCGCCTACGAACGGGTCTGGCGCAAGGCTTTCGCATCCGTTCTCGACGGTCCCCGGACGCTCGTCCTTCGCGACTTCCATGTGGACAATCTAATCCGGATTCGCGATCGACCGGGAATCGCCGCCTGCGGCCTCGTCGATTTCCAGGACGCGCTGGCGGGGCATCCGGCCTACGACCTCATGTCGCTTCTCGAGGACGCGCGCCGCGACATCGACCCGGATCTCATCGCCGCCATGCGCGAACGCTACGCCCGCGCCTTTCCCGATAGCGATCGCGCCGCCTTCGACGCCGCGTACGCGGTTCTCGGCGCGGGCCGCCACGCGAAAGTCATCGGCATCTTCACGCGACTTTGCCATCGTGACGCCAAGCCGAACTATCTTGCGCACATCCCGCGCGTCTGGCGGCTTTTGGAGCGTTCGCTCGCACACCCCGCGCTCACCGCCGTCAAGGATTGGATAGATCGCCACGTGCCTTCGCAACAGCGCAAGATTCCGCCGTGCCGGGCCGCGGCGAAATAGAGATGCGCCGCCCGCCGCTACGGGACGCTGATAGACCAGGTCGCGGTCGGGCGGCATCGCGTAACCGCGATCTAGCGATCGCTTGAATCTGGTCTGCACTATTGAGATCGAGCGGATTCACGCGTTTGATGGGAACAGCGATGCGGTTCCCATCAAAAGCGATCCGCTCTAGTGCCGTCCGGCCGGGGCCCGAACGCGCCATGATCCTTGCCGCCGGCAAAGGGACGCGCATGCGTCCGCTCACCGAATCGACGCCGAAACCGCTGATCGAAGTGAACGGCAGGACCATCCTGGACCGGACCGTCGACCGGCTTGTCGAGGCCGGCGTCACGACGATGGTCCTCAACCTCCACCATCTCGGCGACCAGATCGAGGCGCACCTCGGCCGCCGCGGCGACGCCGCGTTCGTGTTCTCGCGCGAGCCGGAACTTCTGGATACCGGCGGCGGCGTCGCCAACGCGCTCGCGTTGCTGGGTGCCGAGACTTTTTGGGTCGTCAACGGCGACGTCCTTTGGCTGAACTCCGGCGAAAGCGCGCTCGCCCGAATGGTCCGGGCGTGGGACGATACGCGCATGGACGCGCTCTTGTTTCTCCATTCCACGGTCGAGGCTTACGGGTATTCGGGCCGCGGCGATTTCTTCTTCGATACCGCCGGACGGGTCGAACGAAGACGTGAGAACGAGGTCTCGCCATTTCTGTTCACCGGCATACAAATCCTGCACAAACGGCTGTTTCAGGGCATTGACGCCCCGCGCTTCTCGCTCAACGTCCTGTACGACCGGGCGATCGCGGAAGCGCGCCTTTACGCCGTCGTGCACGATGGAGAGTGGTTCCACATCGGAACGCCGGCGGGCCTCGCGGAAGCGGAGGAATTCCTGAGCGTATCGTTTCCCGGAACCCGGCGCCGATGAGCGCCGCGCCCGAGCGGATAATTCTGCCCCGCGTCTACACGATCCCGCCAAGCCATGGCTTCGTCGACGCGCTTGCCGCCGGCATCGTACACCGCGTCGGCGCCGAGCCGCTCGCGCTTGCCAGCGTGCGTGTTCTTCTGCCGACGCGGCGCGCGTGCCGCAGCCTGCGCGACGCCTTTTTCCGGGCAAGCGGGGGGCGGGCTACGCTGCTTCCGAGCATGACGCCGATCGGCGATATCGACGAGGATGAGATTGCCATTACCGCGACCGGCTACGGGACCGGGGCGTCGGACTTGCCGTTCGAGCTACCGCCCCCCGTCTCGGGCCTGCGCCGGCAGCTGCTGCTGACACACCTGGTGCTGGCGTTCGAGAGACGCAACGCCTCGCCCGACCAGGCGGCCCGGCTTGCGGCCGAGCTCGCGCGCCTGCTCGATCAGGTTCAGACCGAGCGCCTGTCGCTCGCCGAGTTGGAGAAGCTCGTTCCCGACCGGTACGCGGCTCATTGGCAAATCACGCTTTCGTTCCTGAGGCTCTTGACGGAACGCTGGCCGGAGATCCTCGCCGAAGAGGGCTGCCTCGACCCCGCTGAGCGGCGGAACCGGGTCCTCGAGGCGCAGGCCGAGCGTTGGCGCGCCGCGGCGCCCGAGGTGCCGGTGATCGCGGCCGGCTCCACGGGAAGCATTCCGGCGACCGCCGATCTCTTGGGGATCGTCGCGCGCCTGCCGAATGGCTGCGTGGTGCTTCCGGGCCTCGATCTCGACGCCGGTTCCGAAGCCTGGAGCGCACTGGAACCGTCGCACCCCCAGTACGGGATGGCGAGACTGCTGAACCGCCTCGGGATCGCGCGCGACGAGGTCGCGCCGTGGCCGGGGTTGGAGGATACGGCGCACCACCCGCCGCCGTCACGGGCCCGGCTGATCAACCTTGCGCTGCGCCCGGCGGCGGCGATGCGCGACTGGCTCGGTGAAAGCGCGGTCACTGCCGAGGCGGTGGCCGGGGTCACGCGGATCGACTGTCCGGGGCCCCAAGAGGAGGCCGGGGTTATCGCGCTGGTGCTGCGAGGCGCGCTCGACGTTCGCGGGCGGACGGCGGCCCTCGTGACCCCGGATCTCGATCTTGCCCGCCGGGTCGCGTCCGAGCTCGCGCGCTGGGAGATCGAGATCGACGATTCCGCCGGCCGGCCGCTCGCGCAGACACCGCCCGGCTCGTTCCTAAGGCTCAGCGCGCGCATGGTGGCCGAGCGCTTCCAGCCGGTCGCCCTTTTGGCCGTGCTAAAGCATCCAATCTGCGCGCTCGGCCGGCGCGCGGCCGAGCTGCGCGCGCTGGCCCGGCAACTGGAACGCGCCGCGCTTCGGGGACCGCGCCCGCGGCCGGGCCTCGCGTTTCTGCGCAGCGCCGCCAAGCGCATATCACCCGAGATCGAGACCCTCATTGGCGAGCTCGAGCGCGCCACGCACGATTTCGCCCGCGCGCTTCGGCGGCGCTCGGTTCCGTTCGCGAGCCTCGTTGCGGCCCACGTTGAAATGGCGGAAGCTCTTTCCGCATCGGACGCGGGCGGCGGCGAACGGTTGTGGCGGGGCGAGGCGGGCGAGGCAGCGGCCGCCTTCGTCGCCGAGCTCATCGAGAGCGCGAGCGCTCTCGGCCCGGTCCCCGGTGCAAGCTACCCGGCGCTGTTCGATTCCTTAATCGCCGAGCGCGTGACGCGGCCGCGCTGGGGACGCCATCCGAGGCTCGCAATCTGGGGGTTGCTCGAAGCGCGCCTGCAACACGCCGACGTGCTGGTGCTCGGCGGTCTCAACGAGGGGGCTTGGCCGCCAGAGGCCCATGCGAACCCGTGGATGAGCCGTCCCATGCTGGCGGAATTCGGCCTGCCGCTTCCGGAGCGCCGCATCGGCCTCACCGCGCACGACTTCGTCCAGGCCTTCTCGGCACCAGAGGTCTACCTGACCCGCGCCGAGCGCGTGGAAGGAACGCCGACGGTTCCCTCTCGATGGCTGCTCCGACTCGAGACCTTGTTGCGCGGGTCCGAGGCCGAGTCGGCGCTTGCCGCGGGTGCGGCCTGGCTCCCATGGCAGCGCGGCCTCGACCAGCCCGACGCCGTCGAAGCGGCGCCGCGCCCGGCCCCCGCGCCGCCCGTGGCTGCGCGACCGCGGTCGCTTTCGGTGACCCAGGTCGAGACCTGGATGCGCGATCCGTACGCGATTTACGCCCGATACGTGCTGGGCCTGAGGGCGCTGGAGCCGCTCGACGCCGATCCTGACGCCGCCGAGTACGGAAGCCTTATCCATCGCGCCCTCGACGCATTCTTGAGCAAAGGCCCCGACCTGGCGTCCGACGCCGCATTCGAGGCGTTAATGGAGACAGGAAAGCGCGCGTTCGGCCCGGCACTCGATCGCCCCGGTGTCTGGGCGTTCTGGTGGCCGCGGTTCGCGCGCATCGCGCGCTGGTTCCTGGACTTCGAACGCCAACGCAGCGGGGGCGTCCGCGAGCGGCTATGCGAGGTCGCGGGCGTGCTCATGGTGCCGGGGCCGGCCGGCCCCTTCACCCTTACCGCGAGGGCCGATCGGATCGACTGGCTGACCGACGGCTCTCTCACCATCATCGACTACAAGACGGGGGCGATTCCGAAGCAGGACGAGGTCGCGGCCGGTTTCGCGCCGCAACTTCCCCTCGAGGCGGCGATCGCGCTGGGCGGCGGATTCAAGGGTATCGCGCGGGCGGATGTGTCTTCGCTCGAGTTCTGGCGGCTCACCGGCCGCGAACCCGCGGGCGTGGCCACTGCGGCCGGCGATGACCCAAGGGCGTTGGCGGAACACGCGCTTGAGGGGCTGACGACGCTGATCGCCGTCTTCGACGACGCGAAGACCCGCTACGAGGCACGGCCGCGACCGGCGGCGGCGCCGCGTTTCAGCGACTACGATCATCTGGCGCGGATCAAGGAGTGGTCGGCCGTGGGCGCGGACGAGAGCGAATGACGGCCGATCCCAGCGCCTTGGCGGAAGAGGGCCAGCGCCGGGCGGCGGATCCCGCCACCTCGATCTGGGTCGCGGCTTCGGCGGGCACCGGGAAGACCAAGGTCCTGACGGACCGCGTGCTGAGCCTGCTGCTGGCCGGCACCCGGCCGCAAAACATCCTCTGTCTCACGTTCACCAAGGCTGCCGCGGCCGAGATGGCGACCCGCATCGCCGAGCGCCTGGGCCAATGGGCGAAGGCCAGCGACGAGGATCTGTCGCTTGCGATCCACGAGATTTTGGGACGCGAAGCGGATGGACCGTCGATCGACCGCGCGCGGCGTCTGTTCGCAGACGTGCTCGATACGCCCGGCGGACTCGGCATCCAGACCATCCATGCGTTCTGCCAATCCCTGCTCCGGCGCTTTCCCCTGGAATCGGGCGTCGCCCCACACTTCTCGGTGATGGACGAACGCGACGCCGCCGAAATGCTCGCCGCCGCCCGCGACAAGGTGCTGGCCCGGGCCCGCGACGGCGAGGAGGATCTGGCCCGCGCGCTGGCGCGAATCGTACGCGACATCCACGAGACCGCCTTTCCCGAGCTGATGGCGGAATTGGCCGTGGGACGGGTGAAGCTCGAACGGCTGATCCGGCGGCGCGGCTCGCGCGCAGCGGCCGCAGCCGGGGCTTTCCGCCGGCTCGGGATCGAGGTCGGCGAGACGCCCGAGAGCGTGGTCGGGGCGGCCTCAGTCGACGACGCGTTCGATGCGCTGGGCTTGCGCGTCGCCGTCTTGGCGCTGGTGGATGGAAGCCCGCGCGACGCCGAACGCGGCGGCGTCATCGCCGAGTGGATCGCGGCGCCCGCGGACCAAAGGGAGCGCGCGTTTCCCCAATACGCGGGCGCGTTCCTGAGCGGGGTGGGCTCCACCGAGCCCGCGCGCGTCCGCAACACCTTGATCACGAAGGCCGCTGCGAAAAAGGCGCCCGGCGCACGCACAGTCCTCGATGTCGAGGCGGAACGATTGGCCGCGGTCGAGGCGAGGCGCCGCGGTGCGTGGACGGCGACGGCGACGGACGCGATTCTCGGCCTCGGCGAATCGTTGCTTGCCGAGTACGCCGCCGAAAAGGAGCGCCGCGCGCTCCTCGACTACGACGACCTGATCGTGCGCGCGCGCGCACTGCTGGAGCGACCGGGGCTCGCGCCCTGGGTGCTCTACAAGCTCGACGGCGGCATCGACCACATCCTTATCGACGAAGCCCAGGACACCAATCCCGAACAATGGCGGGTGATCGAGGCCCTGGCCCAGGAGTTCTTGGCCGGCGAGGGCGCGCGCGACGTGACGCGCACCGTGTTCGCCGTCGGCGACGTCAAGCAGTCCATCTTCAGCTTCCAGGGCGCTGAGCCGAGCGCCTTTGAGCGTATGCGCGAGCACTTCGCCGCGGGCGTCAGGGCGGCGAGCGGGGGGTGGGACGAGGTCGAGCTCGGTGTCTCCTTCCGCTCGACGCCCGCCGTGCTCGAGGCCGTGGATCGCGTGTTCGCCGACGCCGACGCCCGGCGCGGGGTGGCGCTCGACGGCCGCCGCATCGCCCATCGGGCCGCGCGCCACGGCGACGCGGGCCTCGTCGAGCTGTGGCCACCGGTCGAACAACGCCCTGCGGACGCGCCGACGCCCTGGAAACCACCCATAGACAGGGTGCCGGGCGACGATGTCGAAGCGCGGCTGGCGCGGCTGGTGGCGGCGCGCATCCAGCGGATGGTGCAGGGCGGCGAGATGCTGGAGTCGCGAGGCCGGCCGATCCAGGCTCGCGACATCATGGTCCTGGTGCGCCGACGCGGCCGCTTTGGCGAGGAACTGGTCCGCGCCTTGAAGGAACGCGGCGTCGCCGTGACCGGTGTCGACCGCATGGTGCTGA
>JASMAE010000102.1 GCA_030754475.1 Rhodospirillales bacterium | reverse complement strand
CCAGACCTCTACGTCGATCACCGTCTCGCCACGCTTGAAAAGGGCGTAGTTCTTGAACTCGCGTAGGCCCCACTCGATCAGGCGTTCCGATTCGCGGCTGCGCGCCTTGACGCTCGGAAGCCCGTTGACGACCAAGATGAGCCGGCGGTCGCCGCGGACCACCGAGGCCGCGAGTCCGTATCCCGAGTCGGCCGTGTGCCCAGTCTTGAGACCGTCGGCGCCGAGGTCCTTGTACAGCAGCGGATTGCGGTTTCCCTGGCGGATTCCGTTGTAGGTAAAGTTCTTGTCCGCATAGAAGTGGTAGTACTCGGGAAAGTTCTCGATGGTGCGCGCGGCCAGAACCGCGATGTCCCTCGGGGTGGTGAGGTGCTCGGCATCGGGCAATCCCGTCGCGTTCTTGAATACCGAGTCCGCAAGCCCCAACTCGCGGGCCTTGACCGTCATCTCGTCGGCGAACGCATCTTCGCTGACGGACAGGCCTTCCGCGGCGACGATGGAGGCATCGTTGCCCGATTGCACGGTGATTCCGCGCAAGAGATCTTCGACCCGGACCCGTGTACCGGGATCGAGAAACATGGTGGAACCGCCGCTTTTCGCACCCCCCTTTCGCCACGCGTTCTCGCTGACCGGGAAAGTGTCGTCCAGTGAGAGTCGACCGTCGCGAAGATGTTCGAAAATCATGTAAACGGTCATCAATTTGCTCATCGAGGCCGGCGCCATGGGTTGATCGGCGTCCTTCTCGAAGAGTGTCGCCCCGGTGGTCATTTCCATGAGGAATGCTTGGCGCGCGAGGGTTTCCATGGCGCGCGCCGGCAGCGCGACGACGACGAGCACCGCGGCAAGGAAGCCTCCCAAAGCGCCCCGCGGGCTAAGGAGAACGGTTTTCCTGGAACCGCTGGTCATTGCGATCCGTTTTTCAGTGTGCCTCGGGGTTCATTGGGCCGCCGATAGACCGAGAATGAGGCGGATTTGAGATCAATCGACAATGATACGGGCGTCCGGATAGCCGGCTGAAATCACGCGGTCCAGGGCGAGATCCGCGGCCTGGACGGTCGTCAACGGCCCGACACGCACCCGATAAAGATCCCGACCATCGACGAGAACGGGGTTCACCGTGACCTCGCCCACACCGAACAATCGGGCGCGAACCTGGTTGGCGTTGTCGAAGTACCCGAACGCGCCGGCCTGAACGTACAGCGTGGTTTCGCGCGCGGCCGTCACGGTAACGGTCCCCAGTTCGGGCGCGACCGGTTCGGGCGCGGCCCGTTCCGCCACGGCGGTTGTCGCCGCGGACCGCACGTTCTCGCGAGCGGGTGGCGCGCCCGCGCCCGCGATCGGCGGCAGGCTTGTGCGGCTGACCGAAGGGCTCGGCTTGGGCTCGTTCGTGATGGGTGTTCCGATCGAGGCCATCCTTTGATCGCCTTTCATCTGCATCGCGACCGCCTGGCTCTCCCGGGCGAGAATCTGGACGCGGACCCGGGCGGTCCCGCTGTTCTCGAACCCGAGAAGCTGGGCGGCCCGACGCGATACGTCGATGACGCGTCCGCGAACGAAAGGCCCCCGGTCGTTGACACGAAGGTTGAGGTTGCGCCCGTTTTCCAGGTTCGTCACCCGGACGAAGCTGGGCATGGGCAGTGTCTTGTGCGCGGCTGAAAGCGTGTTCATGTCGAAACGCTCGCCGTTCGCCGTGTCGCGCCCGTGAAATTGCGAGCCGTACCAGGACGCGATTCCAGTTTCGTCGTATCCGTAATCCGCGGCCGGGAAGTACCAGATGCCCGCGATCTCGTACGGGTTTCCCACCTTGTAGATTCCCTCGGCAGCCGGCGGCTCCCTAACCTCGACCACGCGCTTGGCCGTCTGCGCCACGAACTGGGTCTCCGCGCACGCACCGAGAACCACGAAAGCAAGACCGAGGACAGCAAAGCGTAGGAACGTCTTGGAGTGCCGCATCCCGGTAACCCGCAGTCTTTTGGATACAATATCTTGGATGATGTACACGATTTTGTATGGCTATCTAGTAGTCTATCCGCCCGCCAGTCGATCGGCAAGGGAACCCACGGCGACAGCGAAAAACGTGGAGCGGTTCCATTTGAGGATGACGCGGAAATTGTCGTAGACCACGAACGCGGGACCATCGGGACCATCGGGAATCACGACCGACGCCATAAGATCGCGCGTCGGCAGATCGCCTCCGTCGGCGCGGCGAACACCCATCTTCTGCCAATCGCTCAATGGTTTTCGCACCGCCAGATCAGCAAGCGCCGGATCGAACGCGGCAGGCAGCCGCACCGGCCTGCCCCAAGTCTGATCTCCCTTCCACCCCGACCGCTTGAGGTAGTTCGCCGCCGACGCGAAGACATCGGCCTTCGTGTCCCAGATGTCCTTGCGGCCGTCCCCGTCGTGATCTCGCGCGAAGGCGAGAAAGCTCGACGGCATGAACTGGCTCTGCCCCATGGCGCCCGCCCACGATCCAATCATCTTGTCGAGGGTGACGTGGTTGCCGTCGAGAATGGCGAGTGCGTCCATGAGCTCACCCCGGAAATAGGCGCTTCGCCGGCCGTCAAACGCCAGCGTCGCCAAGGCCGAGATCACGGGAAAGCCGCCGGTGATTCGGCCGAAATCGCTCTCGATTCCCCAAAGGGCGGCGAGGTAGTGTGGCTGGACGCCGTAAGCCGCGCCGATCTCGCTGAGCACCTGGGCGTTCTCACCCATCCTTCGGCGGCCCTGTTCCACCCGGCTCGCGGGCACGACGCGGTCCATGTATTGGCGGAACGTGAGCGTGAATTCGGGCTGCTGACGATCGAGCTCGACGACCCGCGGTATGGGAGAAAGGCCGGCAAGTGCACGCTCCAAGGTCGGTCCGCTGATCCCCCGATCGAGGGCTTCTTGGCGCACCTCGACAAGCCACTGGCCGAATCGCGGGTTCTGGCCGGCGACGGATCCCGGCGCAAGCTGGATCGCCGCCGCCGCGACGACGGCCACGCCCAGCGCGACCCCCCTCGCCGCGCACTTCACGCGTAGCCTCCGGCGGCGCGGTCGCGGTGACGATGCGTCATTCGATCATGTCTCCTTGGGGCGCCGGAAACAGTGTGTCCGTTCTTCCGGTCAATCGGTACATCAACAAGCCGAGCCATTCGTGGATTCCGCCGGCCGCCGACGACAGCCCGCCCCGCAGGCTGAAACGAAGCGCGAAATCCTTTTCAGGCATGAGATTATAGTCCACCGGATAGGGGAGAATCGTCCACCCGGCTTTGCGAAACGAGCCCACGGCACGCGGCATGTGCACAGCGGACGTGATCAACACCCACGTCTCATCGGCTTTCGGCCTTGCGAGCCGGTACGTGAATTGCGCGTTCTCGTAAGTGTTGCGCGCTTCCGCCTCCAGGATCACGCGAGTCGGATCCAGTCCGATGGATTCGAGATAAGGCTTCACCATCTCGGCTTCCTTGAGCTCCTGGCGCAACGGATCGCCCGATCCGCCCGAGAAAATCAGCTTGGCGCGGGGATAGCGCCGGCCGAGGGCGGCGAGTTCGGTCAGGCGCTCGATTCCGCCTCCCAGTGAGAGCTGTCCCCGCGCCTCGGTCACCCACGGGTTGACGACGCCGCCAAGGGCGACGATTCCGTCGACCTCGGCGGGCAGCTCGCGGACTGCGGGAAACCGGTTCTCGAGCGCGCGGATCATGCCCGCGCCGAAGGGAACGGTGGCGAAAACCAGGGCGCCCAGGGCCGCCAGCGTGACCAGCCAACGCCCGAGCCGTCGCCTTCGCGTCCACGAAAACACCGCGCCGGCGCAAAGCAGCACGGTCAACAGGTTGCCCGGCTCTACCACCGCGCCCCCGATCTTGGCGAGCTCGAAGAACATGGCCCGGTGATATCGCGCCTTGCGCGTCCGCGCAATCAGGCGCGCGCCGTTTTATTCGTGCCGCGCGCCGCACCTTGAGGGCGCGCGAGTCGCGGCCAGTTGCCGCCTCGGCGACAAAATGCTTCAACCGGACACGCGCAAGCCGGATGGATGGGGCTGGCTTGCGTCCCCTTCGCGCCCCACCAAGGCGACCGCGGCGAGGTGCCCGTGTCGAGAATAGCGAAGCGTACCGCGGCCCGGTTCGCCATCCTACGCACGCCTGGCACCTTGCGGGGCATGGTCTATATGGCGTTGTCGGCGCTGTCGGGAACGATGATGGCGGCGTTGATTCGCGATCTGTCCTCCGATCTGCACCCATTCGTCATCGCGTTCTTCCGCTCGTTGTTCGGTTTCCTCATTCTGCTTCCGGCCTTCCTGCGGCACGGTTTCGGGCCCCTTCGGACGCGGCGCATCGGTTTGCACGGCGTCCGTGGCCTCGTCAACGTCGCGGTCATATTGTTTTCGTTTACGGCGCTTAGCCTCATCCCCCTCGCCAAGGTGACGGCGATCTCGTTTTCCTCACCCCTGTTCGCCACCCTGTTCGCCGTCCTTCTCCTGGGCGAAATCGTGCGGGCGCGGCGCATGACCGCGCTCGTGGTCGGATTCGCCGGCACCATGCTCGTCATCCGCCCCGGCGTGGTGGCCGTCGACCTGGGAACCATGCTGGCGGTCGGAGCGGCCGTATCCGCGGCGGCCGGCGTCATCATCGTCAAGTGGCTGGCGCGCACCGAAATGAACCTGACCATCATCATGTACATGGGTCTCGTCGCGACGCCGATCCTGTTCGCGTGTGCGCTCTTCGTGTGGCGGACCCCGACGCCCTCGGAGCTGGTGGTCCTGGTGCTTATGGGCGCGTTTGGCAGCGCAACGCACCTCTTCATGAACCAGGCCATCAAGGAAGCCGACATCGCCGTGGTCTCGCCGGTTCGATTCACCCAGCTCATCTGGGCGTCGGGAATTGGATACCTCGCCTTCGCCGAGGTGCCCGACGCCTGGACCTGGTTCGGCGGGCTGATCATTGCCGGCGCAATCTCCTACATGGCCTACCGCGAGCACCGGATCACGGACGCAAGTACGGGTAGCACCGGCCAAGGCCCCGGACGCCGCCGCTTTCCCGCCGATCGAAAAGGCTGAGCGTTGCGGTTGACACCGGTTGACGGAATGCCAATTCTGGGTCGTCGGCGAGCGGCCCCGGACCGTCCGGCTGCGAACCCGGCGTTGATGAGAGGATCATGTGATGAAGGAATTTCGAGGCGCTTATTCGGTCACGGTCACGCCGTTCACCGACGACGGCTCCGGGATCGACGAAAGGGCGCTCCGGCGGTTCGTGGACTGGCAGATCGACGAAGGCGTGCCGGGCCTGATCCCGCTGGGTTCGACCGGAGAGTTCCTGGCGGTCTCGGACGACGAGCGCACCCAGGTGGTCAAGGCGACCATCGACCAGGCCGCGGGCCGCGTTCCCGTCCTCGTCGGCACGGCCAACCACCGCACCGAGGTCGCGATCCGCTACAGCCAGGAGGCCCAGGATTTGGGAGCCGACGGGTTGATGATCATTCCGCCGTATTACTACAAGGCGTCGGACGAGGAGATTTTCACCTACTACCAGCGGATCGACGAGGCGGTTTCGATCCCGATCATGCTGTACAACAACCCGTTCAATAACCGCATCGACATGTCGGCGGAGTTCGTGGCTAGGCTGTGGCGCGAGCTCGACAACATCAAATACATCAAGGAGGCGAGCGGCGTCACCGAACGGGTTTACGAAGTCCGGCGCCTGACCGACGACGGCATGATCGTTTTCGGGGGCTGGCGTCCGTTCGAGGCTTACCTGCTCGGCGCCAAAGGGCATGTCTCGCCTTACGGCAACTACATGCCCCGGCAATCGGTGGCGCTCTACGATCTCACGGTGAAGGGTGATCTGAAGGCGGCCGAGGCGCTTTACAACAAGCTCCTCGAGATCACCGTCCTGATCGGCGGCCAGATGGCCGTGCAAAAGGCGCTCTGTCGCCTGGTCGGTTATCCCATGGGCGATGCGCGCGCCCCCCGGCACACCCTCGCCGAGTTGGGCGAGGACGGCGCCCGGCGCCTCGCCGGCGCCAAGGCCGTTCTCGAGGATTTAGGCCTGATTCCCGTCGAGAAGGCGGCCTGAGGATCAACGACTCAGCGGCCAGTACCGCGATCTCGTTTCGGGCCGCTCAACGACCGCGCAGGCGCGCTGTCAGCGCCACGAACGGCGAACGCGAAACATTGGGAGGTGACGGCGATGAGAAATACCCTGCCCGAACAGGGCCGCGGCTGGCAGGACATCGAACGCGATATGCTCGATTTCCAGAAGAACGACGTCGACTGGCGGGGCGGCCGCATGCCCTATCAGGTCTGGTACGGCGGAGACGACATCTTCGATATCCAGAAGAAGGGCTACGAGATGTTCATGCAGGAGAACGGCGGCGGCGCCGGGAAAGCCTTCATGAGCCTCAAGTCCATGGAAGACGCC
>JASMAE010000101.1 GCA_030754475.1 Rhodospirillales bacterium | reverse complement strand
CGGGGCGGCCGGTCTTGACGTTGCAGAACGCGCACGAACGCGTGCAGGTGTCGCCCAGGATCATCACGGTCACGTGCCCGCGCGCCCAGCATTCACCGATATTGGGGCAGACCGCCTCCTCGCACACCGTGTTTAGGTTGTTGTCGCGAATCAGCCTGCGGGTCTCGAGATAGCCCTCCGACGTGGGGGCCTTGACCCGAATCCACGGCGGCTTGCGGGACGGCGGCGTCGCCGGCCGGTTGCGCCTCTCGGGGTGACGGAGGGTTTGGATCGGGCCCATGGCCTAGAAATGGATGGCGCGGCCGAAAGCGTCAAGCACCGCCTCGTGCATGATTTCAGACAACGTCGGGTGGGGAAAGACGGTTTCGATCAGTTCGGCCTCGGTTGTCTCCAGCATTCGCGCGATTCCGAACCCGTGAATCAGCTCGGTGACCTCGGCCCCGATCATGTGGGCGCCGAGAAGCGCGCCGGTCTTCGCGTCGAACACCGTCTTGATCAGGCCTTCTTCGTCGCCGAGCGCGATTGCCTTGCCGTTGGCGAGGAACGGGAAGCGCCCGACGCGCACCGCGAAGCCGCGTTCGGTGGCCCCCACCTCGGTGAGCCCGACGCTCGCCACGTGGGGACGGCAGTAGGTGCACCCCGGCACGTTGGACGTATCGAGCGGATGCACGTCGTTCTGGCCGGCGATCTTCTCGACGCAGATCACGCCCTCGTGGCTTGCCTTGTGCGCGAGCCAGGGCGGTCCCGCTACGTCGCCAATGGCGTAAATCCCGGGTTCGCCCGTTTCCGAGAACGGATCGGTGACGATATGGCCCTTGTCGATCACGACGCCCGTTCCCTCGAGGCCGAGATCTTCGACGTTGCCGACGATTCCGACCGCGAGGATCACCCGTTCGGCCGCCACTTCGAACGTGCCGCCCGCGCCGTCGATGGTCGCGACCACGCCCGCGCCGGCGCGCTTGATCGCCGCGACGCTCGCAGAGGTATGGATCGCCATCCCCTGAGCCTCGAACGTCTTGCGGGCAAGCGCCGAGATCTCCTCGTCCTCGACAGGAAGGATGCGCGGCAGCACCTCGACCACCGTCACCTCCGATCCCAGATCGCGATAGAAGCTCGCAAATTCGATCCCGATGGCGCCCGAGCCGACGACCAGCACTGACTTCGGCAAGGCCGGCGGCACCATGGCCTCGCGATACGTCCAAATCCTTTTGCCGTCGGGCTCGAGGCCGGGAAGCGTGCGCGCCCGCGCGCCGGTGGCGAGAATGATGTGCGGGGCCCCGATTTCGGTCGCCGTCTCGCCGTCCTTGCCGATCCGCAGCCGTCCCGCGCCCCCGAGACGGCCATGGCCGTCGAAAACCGAGACCTTGTTCTTCTTGAGCAAGTGACCGACGCCGGCGTTGAGGCGCTCCGCGACCGCGCGCGACCGTTCGACCACTTTCTTGAAATCTAGGCTTAATCCCTTGATTTGGATTCCGAAATCGTCCGCGTGCTGCGCGAGGTGATAGAGCTCGGCGGTCCGCAGAAGCGCCTTGGTGGGAATGCAGCCCCAGTTGAGGCAGATGCCGCCGAGGTGCTCGCGCTCCACGAGCGCGGTCCGCATTCCCAACTGCGCCGCGCGAATGGCGGCGACGTAGCCGCCGGGGCCACCGCCGACGATAATCAGGTCGAATTCCGTTTCCGCCATGGCCCGAATCCCTACCGCCCGTTCGTTAGAGCAGCATCGTGAGCGGCGCTTCGATCAGCTCCTTGAAGGCGGTGAGGAAGCGCGCGCCGACGGCGCCGTCAACCGAGCGATGGTCGGCCGAGAGCGTACAGCTCATCACCGTGGCGATGGCGAGCGCGCCGTCCTTGACCACCGGGCGTTGCTCGCCCATTCCGACCGCCAGGATGCACGACTGCGGCGGGTTGATGACCGCGGCGAACTCCTTGATTCCGTACATGCCGAGGTTCGAAACCGTGAACCCGCCGCCCTGGTATTCGTCCGGGGCCAGCTTGCCCTCGCGGGCGCGCTGGGCGAGATCGCGAATCTCGCCCGAGATCACGGCCAGGCCCTTGGCATCGGCGCCCCGAATGATCGGTGTTATCAGGCCGCCCGGCGTTGCCACCGCGACGGAGATGTCGATGGCGGAAAACAGCCGCACCGCCTCTTCCGTCCAACTCGCGTTCGCTTCCGGCACACGCTTGAGCGCGAGCGCGATGGCGCGAACGATGAAGTCGTTGACCGAGATCTTGTACGCGCCGTCACCCTCGGATGAATGCGCGTTCAGGTCCGCGCGCAGGCCCAGAAGGGCGTCAAGCGCGCAATCGACGCTCAGGTAATAGTGCGGGATGTCGCGCTTCGATTCGCTTAAGCGGCGCGCGATCACCTTGCGCATGGTCGAGTTGGGGATCTCCGTAAACGCCGCGCCCGCGACAACAAAAGGCACGGGCGCCGCCGCGCCCGCCGCCGGGGCCGCGGTTCGGCCCGCGATTGCAGCCTCGACATCGTGTTTGACGATCCGGCCGCGGGGTCCGGAGCCCGCAATCGACGCCAATTCGACGCGCGATTGGTCGGCCAGGCGGCGCGCCAGCGGGCTCGCGAAAACGCGTTCGGTGGACGCTTGGCTCGCGACCGGCGCCGGCCGCGGTTCGGCCGCCGCCGCTTCGGGGCCGCCGGGTGCGCCTGGCTCGACCGCGGCCGGCTTTGGCGGGGGTGCCGCAACGGGCTTCAGCGGCGGTTGCGCCGCCACGACGGCGTCGACGCCTGCCGGATCCTCACCGTCTTCCAACATCACCGCGATGATCTGGTTAACGGGAACGCCTTCGGAATCGTCGGGAACGAGAATCTTCGCGAGAATTCCCTCGTCCACCGCCTCGATCTCCATGGTCGCCTTGTCGGTCTCGATCTCGGCCAGCAGGTCGCCGGCCTCGACGGCGTCGCCTTCCTTCTTGAGCCAACGCGCCAGCTTGCCCTCGGTCATGGTGGGCGACAGCGCCGGCATGAGGATGGGAATCGGCATGCGGGATTCTCCGGGGGCGCTCAGCGGTAGCAGACGGCCTTCGCCGCCTCGACCACGTTCTCGACCTGCGCCAACGCGAGGTGTTCGAGATTGGCGGCGTACGGCATGGGAACGTCGGCGGCGCTCACCCGTGCGACCGGGGCGTCCAGGTAATCGAAGCCGTGCTCCATGGTGACGGCCGCGATCTCTGCGCCGATGCCGGACTGTGGCCAGCCTTCCTCGACGCTGACGACTCGGTTGGTCTTCTTCAGCGATTCGACGATGGTCTCGACATCCAGCGGCCGGAGGCTGCGGAGGTTGATCACCTCGGCCTCGATCCCTTCGTCGGCCAGCGCGTTGGCCGCTTCGAGGGCGACCTCGACCATGCGCGAAAACGCGATCACGGTGACGTCCGTGCCGGGGCGCTCGATCCTGGCCTTGCCGATGGGGAGCAAGAAGTCAACGTCAACGGGGATGTTGAAGCTGCGGCTGTAGAGGATCTCGTGCTCCAGGAATATGACCGGGTTGGGATCGCGGATTGCGGCCTTCAAGAGGCCCTTGGCGTCGGTGCCCGAGTACGGCGCCAGCACCCTGAGCCCCGGACAGTGGGAAAACCAGCTCGCGTAGCATTGCGAGTGCTGGGCCGCGACCCGTGCGGCCGCCCCGTTGGGTCCGCGGAAAACGATGGGACAGCCCATCTGGCCCCCCGACATGTAAAGCGTCTTGGCCGCCGAATTGATGATCTGATCCATCGCCTGCATGGCGAAGTTCCACGTCATGAACTCGACGATGGGCCTGAGTCCCGAGAACGCCATGCCGACGCCGATTCCCGCGAAGCCTTGCTCGGTGATCGGGGTGTCGATCACGCGCCCGGCCCCGAACTCCTTCAACAAGCCCTGGCTCACCTTGTAGGCGCCTTCGTACTCGGCCACTTCCTCACCCATCAGCAAGACCGTCTCATCGCGGCGCATCTCCTCGGCCATGGCATCGCGGAGCGCCTCGCGCACGGTGGTCACTCGGGTCTCGCCGAGCGATGGCTCTTCGGTCGCGGCGGCGGGCGTGGGTGGCTGCGATAGCGAATGTGCGACCGGTGCTGGGCTCGGTGCGGCGGCTTCCACGCGCGCGATGCCGGTGGACGGTGCTTCGACCGGTGCTTTGGCCGCGGTGGCGCGCGAGAGGTCTTCTCCGTCAGAGAGAATGACGGCGATGGGCGTGTGGACGGCGACGCCTTCGGTGCCCGCGGCAACCAGGATCCGGCCCAGCGTTCCCTCGTCCACCGCCTCGACCTCCATGGTCGCCTTGTCGGTCTCGATCTCGGCCAGCACGTCGCCGGCCTCGACGGAATCGCCTTCCTTCTTGAGCCAGTTGACGAGCTTGCCCTCGGTCATGGTCGGCGACAGCGCTGGCATAAGAACTTGGATCGCCATGATCGGATGTTCCCCTCCCCAGGCGTTAGGGCCCCGTTAGCCTTCGACCAGGACGTCGGTGAAGAGCTCGTCCGGGTCGGGCTCGGGGCTCTGTTGGGCGAACTCTGCCGCCTCGGTGACGA
>JASMAE010000100.1 GCA_030754475.1 Rhodospirillales bacterium | reverse complement strand
CGCGGCGCCGGTGGCGGATCCGGACCGATCGCCTCAAATTGGGGTGCGAATCGCTCAAGCCCGTCGAGCACGCGCCCGAACCGGTCCTTGCGGTCGCTAAGAATTGCCTCGATCGCGGCGTAGGGGGCCCCGGTTCCGGGCCTGGGCGCCCGCCCGGCGAAGCGGCTGGGGATGAAGTACCCCCATCGCCCGGCCCCCGTGATGGTCGCGAGGCCCATGATCAGACTTCGAATCCTACCGCGCATGCGGTTCCTCACGCGTCTTGCGCCCGGTCGTGCACCGTATGCGCGCGGCTTGGCGCCGGCAAGCGCCGCCGCTGGCGTCCGCCGCGACGCGCCTTATGATGGTCGGCGCCGATCGCGAGGGAGCACCATGAGCCGCCTAGACAGTTTTTTGCGACGAATCACCGCCCAGCGCGACTGCCTCAACCGCGCGGTCGAGCTCATTTCCGGCCTCGACGGGCCGGTGATCGAGCTGGGCCTGGGAAACGGGCGCACCTACGACCATCTGCGCGAAATCTTGCCTGTGCGCGAGATATTCGTCTTCGACCGCAGGATCGCCGCTCGTCCCGACTGCGTGCCCGACGCCGCCCACATGATCGTGGGCGACATTCGCGAGACGTTGCCGAACGCGCAGGCGCGCATTCCCGGCCCCGCGGCCTTGGCGCATTGCGACATTGGAACCGGAGACGCGGCCGCCAACGCCGAGATCGCCGCGTTCGTCGCACGCCATCTGGTCGCGTTGCTCGCACCTGGCGCGATCGTCGTCGCCGACCAGGCGATGGCGTGCCCCGAGTGGGAGCCGCTGGCACTACCGGCGGGCATTCGCCCGGGCCGCTATCATATGTGGCGCGTGCGCCCCTGACGCTGCGCGCCGGGGTGGTGCCGAGTAAACGGATAAAACCTAGTGACCGGGGCCAGTGGTGTGGAGCCGCGTGTCGTGGGTGCCGAAGTGCGTCATGAACCACGCTTCGATGCGTTCGCCCAAGCTTTCGTGAACGCCCGTGTCCTCGCGATCCAGGGCTTCAACCATGATGTCGCGGATGTCGTCGAGCAGGCGATCGTGGTCGGCCTTATGCTGGGCGTACTCGTCGTAGCTTGTATCGCGCATGATTTTTTCCTCAAGCGCGAAATGGGCCTCGATCAGCGCGTGAATCTCGCCCAGGTGCCCTTGGACGTCCTCCATGCTGTGCTCGCCCGAAAGCCTCTCGAACAGCACGTTGATCACCGAGATCAGGTGCTCGTGTTCGTAGTCGGCCGACGCGATGCCGATCTTGAATTCCTTCCGCCATTCGATCAGGACCATGGCTCGCCTGCGGTTTTCGCGTTTGCGCCGGGCGCGGCGCGTGCGCCATCGTATACCCATGCGGACACGGGAGGGACCCGGAATCTCTTGGCGTCGCGCCGAAGCGCTCGCGGTGGAGTGGCGAATGGGGGTGCCTGAACGGGGGCGGCACGATAGTCTGGGCGCCCATGACCGAATCCCTTTCCTTTCCCCACCGCCGGCCCCCGTTCGCCATCCTGATCGCCACCACCGCGACCGGGCCGCTGGCCATGGGCATCTTCCTGCCGTCCATGCCGGGCTTGATGCGCGTGTTCGACGCCGGCTACGGCACGGTCCAGCTGACGCTCACGCTTTACATGGTCGGGTTCGCGGCGGCGCAGCTCGTCTTCGGCCCGCTTTCGGACCGCTTCGGCCGCCGGCCGGTCATACTCGCGGGCCTCACGCTCTTCGTCGCGGCCAGTGCGGCCTGCCTGGCGGCAACGAGCATCGAGACGCTGATCGCTGCGCGCATCGTCCAGTCGGTGGGCGGCTGCGCGGGCATGGTTATCGTCCGCGCCATCATCCGCGACCTTTACGACCGCGATCAGTCAGCCAGCCAGATCGCCTATGTGACCATGGCCGCGGTGCTGATGACCATGATCGGACCGGTGATCGGCGGTTACCTCGACGACTGGTTCGGATGGCGGGCGATCTTCGCCGTTGTCACGGCGTTCGGCGCGATCGTGCTCGTGTTCGCCGTGTTCACGCTGCACGAGACGCGCATGATGGCCCAACGGAGAATCGCCGTCCTCGATTTCTCGAGCGATTTCATGGCCCTGCTCCGAATCCGGTCGTTTTGCGGTTACACCCTTCAGCTCTCGTTCACCTCTGGCGTCTACTTCGGATTTCTCGGTGGCGCGCCTTATGTGATGATGGAACTGATGGGCCGCTCGCCCAGCGAGTACGGCCTCTACTTCCTTTTGGTGTCGGTGAGCTACACCGCCAGCAATTTCATCGCAGGCAAAATCTCGTCCCGAATGGGAATCGAGAGAATGATCGTGGCGGGCATGGTCATCGCCGTGGTCGGGACCACGGGCCTGACGCTGTTGTGGGCGTCCGACCTGCTCACGCCCCTGGTGCTGTTCGGCGCCATGGCGGTGGTGTCGCTCGGGAACGGGCTTGCCATCCCGAACGGCATGGCCGGTGCCGTCAGCGCCGATCCTGTCCGCGCCGGGGCGGCCTCGGGACTCGCCGGGTTCATTCAGATGACGGCCGGCGCCGGCGCGGCGCTCCTGGTGGGCGCGCTGCTCGCCGACACGGCCACGCCCCTGGTGGGCGTGATGCTAGGCGGAACGGTTCTCGCCGTCGCCGCCCACGTCGTCGGCGTTCGGCCCCGGCCCGCACCGGAGCTTCGATGACGCCCGACCGCGCTTTCGGCGTTTGCCGCCTCGCCCCCCTGGCGACGGTGACGGCGGTGCCCAAGCGCACGAAGGCGACGGCAGGTTCGGGGCGATGCTGATCGACGATCCCTGGTTCTACGTGGTCGCCGTTCCCGCCGTCATCATCGCCGGGATCGGCAAGACCGGTTTCGGGGGCGGCCTCGGAGTCATCGCCGTACCGCTGATGTCGCTCGTGATCTCGCCGGTCCAGGCCGCCGCGATCATGCTGCCGATCCTCTGCATCATGGATCTGTTCGGGGTGTGGGCGTATCGGGGTCTCTGGGACAAGCGCAACATCGCAATCATGGTGCCGGGGTCTTTGATCGGGATCGCGTTTGGAACCCTGACCTTCGGCTACGTCAGTGTGCCGGTGGTGCGCATCCTCATCGGCGTGCTCGCCATCTCCTTCACCCTTCACCATTTTCTCTTACGCGGGAGCGACAGCGCGCCTTCGTCGCCGAACCTGGTGCTTGGCGGGCTCAGCGGCGCGCTTGCCGCGTACACCAGCTTCGTCGCGCACGCCGGCGGACCGCCGGTGCAGGCGTATCTCCTGCCCCAGCGCATGGACAAGTCGATCTTCGTCGGAACCACCGTCTTCTTCTTCTTCGCCATCAACTACTTGAAGATCGTGCCCTACGGGATCGTCGGCCAGTGGACGACGGAGAACGTCTCGACCGCGCTCTTTCTCGGGCTTCTCGCGCCGCTTGGCGTCTGGGCGGGATTTCGCGTGCAAAGAATCGTGCCGGAGCGCCCCTTTTACCGCTTCGTTTACGCGGTTCTCTTTTTCGTCGGCATCAAGCTGCTGTGGGACGGCGCGTCCGCGTTTCTCTGAGGCGCGGCGTGCGTGTTAGGGTCCACCCAACCGGGATCAAGGAAGAGGGGGGCGAGGCGTGGCCGATCTTTCGAACATCAAGGCGTTGTGCTTCGACGTCTTCGGCACCGTCGTCGACTGGCGCGGAACCATCATCCGCGAAGGCGCCGAATGGAGCCGCGACTACGGCCTGGACGTGGACTGGGCGGCGTTCGCCGACGCCTGGCGCGCGGGCTACGACCCCGCCATGGCGCGGGTGCGAAGCGGCGAACGCCCCTGGATCAAACTCGACGTTCTCCATCGCGAGAACCTGCTCGGGGTGCTGGACGCGTTCGCGATCACATCGCTTGGCGAAGCCGACATCGACCACATCAACCGTGTGTGGCATCGGCTCGATCCCTGGCCGGACGCTGTGGCCGGCCTCGCCCGGCTCAAGACGCGTTACATCTTGGCGACGCTCTCGAACGGCAACGTCGCCATCATGGTCAACATGGCCCGAAACGCGGGCCTTCCTTGGGACGCGATCCTCGGCGCCGAGGTTGCCGGCGCTTACAAACCCGAGCCCAAGGCGTATCTCTCGGCCGCCGACATGCTCGGCGTCGAAGCGACGGAATGCATGATGGCGGCGGCCCACAATTACGACTTGATCGCGTCTTCGAAGCACGGTTTCCGGACCGCCTTCGTGAATCGGCCACTGGAATTCGGCTTCGGCAAGGCGGAGACGCCCATGACCGACGCCGGCTTCGACATCGTCGCCGAAGATTTTGGCGATCTCGCCGACCGATTGGGGTGCTGACGGCGAAGCGGTGGCAAACGACCCATGGTTCGGGTTCGCACTTCCGGTATAGGATCGCTGGACCGCAGCGCTTGTTCCATCAATCCGGACGGGGAGGTGAGCGACCAGTGGCGCTTCGTCAGCCCTATCTGCTGTTCATCGGCGATGCCGAGGACCAACTCGCCGCCAAGACCGCGTACGGCGTCGCCCATTGGCGGCCAGGGCTGTGCGTCGGGCAACTGCGTCTCAAGG
>JASMAE010000099.1 GCA_030754475.1 Rhodospirillales bacterium | reverse complement strand
AACTCGTAGCAGGTCATGCCCGTGCCGCCGCCGACGTTTCCTTCGGCGAGCGGACCTGCGGCCGCGCCGTCGAGGGCGGCCAGCACGTGCTCTTCCGTGACGTGCAGGCCGTTCATGTCGTTGAGGAACGCGTCCGAGGTCTCGGCGATCACCGGCAGCGCCCAACTGTAAGCCCCGAGATCGTCGCCGAACCGCTGGGTCATCCAGCGGACGACGGCGTGGTGGGCAATTCCGAGGCTGTGGGTGTTGGTGATCGCGACGGGCGTGGCGAAATAGCCGGCTTCGTTGATCCAATGGGTCCCGGTCATCTCGCCGTTGCCGTTGAGCGTGAAGGCGCCCGCGCGCACCGAGGCGTCCGGTCGCCACGGGGTCCGGGGCAGAATGGCGGTGACCCCCGTGCGCACCGGCCCCTTGCCGACGTCGAGCGCGCCTTCGCCTTCGATCAGGGTCGTGTAGCCGACGGCGACGCCGGCGACGTCGGTGATGGCGTTGTGGGGACCGGGCTCTCCTGAAAACGGCAGGCCGAGGCCGCGCCCGCGCGGACGGCCGTCGGGAAGCTGGGTTTGGGAATCGGCCATGCAATCACTGTCCTTTGCCGAAATGTTAGCGTCCTATCCGCGGCCGCGATGGGATCGGAACCGCGTCATGGCGCGGCGCGCCAGACGACCGGAAAGAGTTCGCAGTCGAGCGCGTCGCCCGGCTCGAGGCCGGGGTCGCGGATCAGCTCGGCCATGATAGGCCTTCGCCGGTAGCGCACGTCGTCTCCGGTCCAACGGGTCGAGATCGCCCGGCGGCGGCGAGCCGAGCGGTTGCCAGGCGCCGAATGCAGGGTCAGTGCCGAGAACACGACCGCGTCGCCGGGCGCAAGCTCGAAGGTGACGATGTCGTACGCGCCGCGGTCGGCCTCGATGTCGGGCTGGGGGACCGCGGCCTCGTCGCCGGCTTCCTCGGCCGTCGCGGCGGGTTGGTGGTCGGTCTTGCCGAATACGAGGGCGCGCTCCATCGGTTGGTCGTGCCACAGGTGCGATCCGCGCACGAACTCGAGCGTCCCGCTTTCCAAATCGACGGTGTCGAGCGGCATCCAGAGCGACGCCACCTGCGAACCTTCGAACGGCCAGAAGTTGAGATCCTGATGCCACGGGCTCGGGGCGTCGGTCCCTGGCTCCTTCACGAGGATCTGGTCAAAAAAGATGTTGAGCTTTTGCGATTCGAGCAGCGCCGCGACGGCGCCCGCCGCCGGCGATTCGAAGACGTAGGCGCGGAAGTCCGCATCGAACGTCCACAGGAACTTCTCCGAGAAGAAGTCGCCGGGTCTGTCGGGATAGTAACTTTCGCGCATGGGTCCCGGGCTGCGGGTGACGCGATCGACAGCCCGGCGCATGCGCTCGATCCAGGCAGATTCGAGGATGTCTCGCAGGCAGACGACCCCGTCCCGCGCGTACGTCACGACCATTTCGTCGGATATCGGCGCCGGCACCGAATCGTGCATGGAGCGTTCCCTCTCTCGGCGATCGACGCGGCGACGCTTTGCCGGGTGCTGCATCGTGGGCGTGCGATGATAGGAAGACCGATTGCGCCCGGCAAGACCGGCCGAGGTTCGCGCCCCGCTCCGGCGGACCTCGCGGCCGGCCTGGACTGGAACGTGGGTCCCGCCTCCTCTATCGTGGCTTCAGGCGGCGGGAGACGGGACATGGGAACCGCATATAGGCGTGCGATCCACACGGTCGATTCCCACACAGAGGGCAATCCGACCCGCGTCATCGTCGGCGGGGTCGCGGTGCCGCCCGGCGCGACGCTTCTCGAAAAGCGCGCCTGGCTTCAGACCAACGACGACGGCATTCGCCGCATGCTCAACTTCGAGCCGCGCGGCAGCTCCATGATGTGCTCGGTCTTGCTGCTTCCGCCGGACAACGCAGGATCGGACTTCGCGGCCATCATCATGGAACAGGACGTCTACGTACCCATGTGCGGCCATTGCATCATCGGCGCCGCGACCACGGTGGTGGCGACGGGCATGGTCCGGATCGCCGAGCCCGTGACCGAGGTCCGCTTCGATACGCCGGCCGGCCTGGTGACGTGCGCGGTCGCCGTGGAAGGTGGCGAGGTGGGCGCCGTCACGGTGGACAACGTCGAGGGCTTCGTCGTGCACGACCGCGCTACGATCGAGGCGGAGGGACTGGGGCCGATAAGCGTGGACGTCGCTTTCGGCGGCGACATGTACGCCTTCGTCGACGCCGACGCGCTCGGCCTCGATCTCGGGCCCCACAACGATGCGGCCCTGATCGACACGGCCCGGCGCATCACGGCGGCCCTCAACGCCCAACTCGCGTGCGTGCACCCCGAGCGCCCCGATATCGACGAGTGCTACGAAGTGCTGTTCACCTCGGCCCGGACGACTACGGGCGACTACAAGCAGACCATCGTCAGCCCGCCGGGCGCGCTCGACCGCTCGCCCTGCGGCACGGGGACCTGCGCGCGGATCGCGTTGCTCTATTCGCGGGGCGAGATCGGCTTGGGCGAGCCGCGGCGCTTCGAAGGCGTGCTCGGCACCTGTTTCGTGGGCGAGGCGGTGGCGGCCGAGACGCGCGACGGGATCACCTTCGTCAAGCCGCGTCTTACGGGCCGCGCCTTCATCACCGGATTCCACCAGTTCTTGCTCGACCGCGACGATCCGTTCCCCGAGGGGTTCCGCATCGGGCCCGAGGCGCGCACGCTTGCTTAAGCGCGCGGGTTCACGGGTCCGATCGTTTCCGGACCACGAAGGCTCTCGAGGGCGCCGCCACCGAGCGCCGCGCGTGAGCGTGAGGGGACGTTCCAGCGCATTGTCCGTTTGCGGCACCGGCCCGCACACCCGTCCGACGAACGGCGCGGTCCCTATCATGGAGAAAACACGTCGCCGCCGACGCCCGGAAGAACGAGCGTGACAAATTCATTCGACGCCGCGTTGGACGCCTATATCGATACCGTGCTCGAAGACCAAGGCGTACCGGGCGCGGCCATTGCCGTCGTCAAGGACGGCGCGGCTTATTTCAAGTGCTATGGCGTGAAACGGGTCGGAACCGGAGACAAGGTTGGCGAAAACACGGCGTTCCTGATCGCGTCGTGCTCAAAAGCTTATACCGCGGCGGCCATCGCAGCTCTGGTGGACGAGGGCAGTATCGGCTGGGACGACAAGGTTCAAGAGTATTTGCCGGAATTCACGGTCCATGACCCCTGGATCACGCAGAATCTGACCGTCCGGGACCTGCTGACCATGCGAATCGGCTTGAAGCGCCAAGGCATCGTGGAGTGGGGACGGAACTACGACATCCCACACGAAGAGGCCTTCAGGCGCTTGCAATACACCGAACCGGAGTGTGGATTCCGCGAGAAACACGTCAATCTGAATCCCGCCTATACCGCCCTTTCCGTGATCGTCGAGCGCTTGTCCGGCCTCGACTTCGCGGATTTCATCCGGCGGCGCATTGCAAGGCCGCTCGGCCAGACCAATACCTTTTCGTGCGACGGTTTCCTTGCCGGCGCAGACGATTTCGCCTTTCCGCACGTCAGCCTCGACGGTGACGTCCGCGCGCTCGACGAGCCGCGCTCGGGCGGGCGGCAAGGCGAAAGTTGCATTTACTCGAGCGCCGCGGATGCGGCCAAATGGCTGCAATTCCACCTCGATTACGGCACGGCCGGCGATGTGCAATTGATCAGCCGGGACGCCATGAACGAGATGCACTCGCCCCATTCCATCGGATCGTCCAATCAACTCGCCGACGAGCAGTTTTGCGATTACGGCATGGGCTGGTGGGTGGTGGACTTCAACGGCCAGCCGTGCCTCCGCCACGATGGCGGCGAGTTCGGCATGAACTCGCGCACCATCCTCATGCACGGCACCAACCTGGGAATCGCCATCTATCTCAACATGTCGGTCACGGCGGCACACCCCGTCATCGGCTACCGGCTGTTGGAGGCATTCACCGGGCGGGAACAGACGGACTGGCTGGCGGTCGCCAAGGAACGCGATGCGAGATTGAGAGAGACGGCCGAGGCCAAGATGATCGAGGGCTACGAAGTCGAGGCTTCGGCGCCCTATTCGGATGATCCCGGCGCCTATTGCGGCCGCTATTTCAATCCCGGGAGCGGCTTCGTCGAGATCCGGCTCGCAGGCGGGGTGCTCGAAGCGCGTTTCGAGGACGGCGAGATCTACGACGCCCGCCTCGAACATCTTGGCGGCGGCATCTTCACGTTCACGCCCTTCTACGCCGGCGCCCGCGCCAGGCAGGCCGACCACGGAGCGCTGCTAGGCGAATTGGGCACCCGAGCCCGGCTCACCATCGAAAACGGTCGTTGCACGAAATTCTCCAGCTCCTGGTTCGGAATCTTTGCGCGCGTGAATTAGGCAACGACGCTGCCGGCCTTGGGTTTCGGGACGGCGGCGCGTGTCGATGGCACGAAGTGAGTGATCCCGTCGATCGAGTCGGGCGGACCGCTTTCGCATCCGGCCTGGATCGAACCGCACGGGAGCGTATTCTCGCGATTGTTGTAGGCCGTGTCGTCGCGGCGAAAAAGTATCGATGCGCGCGTACGCGCAAAGGGGGATCCATGAAGCCTACGTCATCGGGACTAAGGGCTCGCCTCGAGGGCGTCGGCAGTCTCGAAACCGACACCTTGGAGGAACGCCGCAACAAGGTGACGTTGCTGGTGCTATCGGGCATCTGCTTTTGCGCCAGCATCGTGTGGGCCACGTTGTACTACGCGATCCTCGGCCCCGTGCCAGCGGTGCTCGTGACCTTCGGGTTCACGTTCGTCGTCGGCGCGGCCTTGCTCGTCTTTTTGGCCACCAAGCGATTCCTCCTGCTTCTCTATCCCTTCTTCCTC
>JASMAE010000098.1 GCA_030754475.1 Rhodospirillales bacterium | reverse complement strand
CGCAGTGCCGCTGGCGGTGGCGACCGCGAAAGCAACAGATTCCGCACCGTGTTCTTGCGCAATACGGCGCATATTGCGTGCTGTGCAATCGAGCGCCTCGTCCCATGAGATGCGCTGCCATCCGGGGTCGTCGGCAGCCTTGGGGTGGGTGCGTTTCATTGGGTAGGCAAGCCGGTCCTTGCTGTGGACAATGTCCGGCGCGGCGCGGCCCTTGGCGCAGATTTGTTCGCCGGTCGGGTGGTCCGGGTCCGGCTCCACGGCCACCAGCCTGCCGTTCTCTACAATCGAGATACAGCCGCATTTGGATTTGCACAGTGCGCAAAACCCCGGAATGCGTTGTTTGTTTGGCTTCATGGCTTTGTCCGAGTGGATCGGGTCATCGTTAGACTTGATGCAAAAGTCTGACGATTCCGCGAAAGGTAGAATTTCGAATCTGGGGTTCCCACTGTGCGTTCGTGCAACAGGGATAATCGTGTCCCAAACCCGCCCGGCGGGCAACATGCCGGCGTGCCGACGTGCGCTGCGCCCGCCTGGCGTCCGGGGTCGGGGCGCCTCAGAGAAAGCCCGTAAGATCGGGCCCGGGTGGCGTGCCGATCACGGCTTCGAGGGCGCGCGCGATCGCGAGCAAGCGGGCGTCGGCGCCGCCGGGGCACAGAATCTGCAGGCCCACTGGCAGCCGGCTGCCGAGATGGTGCACCGGGATCGAAACCGCGCACAGTCCGAAGAAATTGCCGATCCGGGTGTTGGCTGAGGTCACGGAGACCAGCCGATCGGCCAGCGCCGCGTCGTCGAAATCGGCGACCGGGCGCGGCGAATAGGGGACCGTGGGTGCGATCCAGCCATCAAGGCCCGCCATCCGCTTATCCGCGATCCGGCGCAAGACGTGGTGGCGTTTGCGGAGTCGGACGTACGCGTCTGCCGGGACATCGCGCCCCGGCTCCGTCCGCGCCGCCACGTCCGGATCCATCATCGCGCGCTTGGCCTCGAAGCCGTACCTGCCGCCCAGTTCGGCCACCAGCTCGGTTGCGATGAAGGCGTGGAGTTCGGGCCAAACGCGGGCGGCCTCGGGGATCTCAATCTCGACGATGTCGGCGCCGGCGCGCGCGATCGCATTCATCGCGCGCCTGATGCAGGCAGCCACCTCGCCGTCCACGTGATCGAAGAAGTGGTTGGCCGGCCGGCCAAGGCGAAGGCCCCTCACCATCGCCGGCTGCGGCTCCGCCTCACCTTGAAGGGCGGCGAATGCCACGGCCGCGTCGGCGGCCGAGCGCGTCAAGAGGCCCAGCGTATCGAAGGTCCGCGAAAGCGGAAAGACGCCGTCGGTGGGCCACAGGTCCTTGGTGGTCTTGAGGCCGAAGACGCCGCAATGGGCTGCCGGGGTGCGCACCGAGCCGCCGGTATCGGAGCCGACGGCGAAACCGCAAAGCCCGGCGGCGGTGGCGACGCCCGAACCGCTCGAAGATCCGCCGGGGATGCGGTGGATCAGCGCATCACAGGGGTTCCAAGGCGTCCCCCGCGAATATCCGATCCCGGTGCCGCCCATGGCGAACTCCACCGTTTTGGTCTTGCCTAGGATCACGCATCCGGCTCGTTTGAGCATGCGAACGAAGCCGCCTTCCGCGCCGATCAGGTCGCTCACGTCCACGTTCGAGCCCGCCCGGGTCGGCAGGCCGTCGACCGCGACGATGTCCTTGACGGCCACCGGCACGCCCATCAACGGCCCAAGGTCGATCCCGCATCCCAGCAATCGGTCGACGGCCCGCGCCGCGCCGAGCGCGGTGTCCGCGGCCACGGTTTCGAAGGCGCCGAGGCGATCGTCCAGCGCGTCGATCCGCCGAAGATAGGCGTCCGCGTTCGCCTCGGCGCTGGTCCGTCCCGCCCGCAACGCGTGCGCGAAGCCGGCGATGCCGATTCCTTCCAGGGGATCGGGCGGAATCATGGTCACCGTCTTCGTTTCCGGGCGCGTGTCAGTCGGCGCGAAGCGGCGCCGATCAGTTGGCGCGAAGCGGCCCGGAGTATGCCCCAGGCGCCACCGCCGCGCCAGCGGCCGCCGTTCGCGCGCGCCGCCCGCCCACGGAGCGTTGTTGCCCGGCGCCGGTGCGTTACCCTAAACTTCCGCGCGGCTCATCCGCGCGGGGATCAAATGATGTCGGGCCGCCGGCTCGCGACGTTCGGTCCCCGTGCCGCCGAAGTTCGGTTTGAGGCCATTATTGCCTGAGGAAGCGCATGACGGTCTTCATTATCCGCCGCTTGCTGCAAAGCTCGCTCATCGTGTTCACGATGACGGTGATCGTTTTCTTCGGCGTCAACGTCATTGGCAACCCGGTCGACATCCTGATCAATCCGGACTGCGACCAACAATGCTTTCGCGATGCCGTCAAAACGCTGGGGTTGGACCGACCAATCCACGAGCAGTACTTCAAGTTCATTCAGAACCTGCTCAAGGGCGACCTCGGCCGGTCGTTCGTGCTCGGCGTTCCCGCCATCCAGTTGATCGTGCAGCGCATGCCCGCGACCGTCGAGCTCGCCGCCTGCGCGATGCTGATGACGGTGCTCATCGGCGTTCCACTCGGCATGTGGGCGGGGCTGAGGCCCGAATCGCTTAGCGGGCGGATCATCATGGGGGGCTCGATCCTGGGCTTCAGCCTACCCAGCTTCTGGGTCGGGCTGA
>JASMAE010000097.1 GCA_030754475.1 Rhodospirillales bacterium | reverse complement strand
CGTGGCCGACGCGGTGGCCTTCCTCGTCTCGCCCACGGCCCGCCACGTCCAGGGCACCATGACGGTGATCGACGGCGGCGGCACCCGCACCTTGTGAGCGGGCGCTAGACCAGATCACGGTCGGGTGGAATCACCTGCGGTGATCCAGCGGGCGTGTGAATCTAGTCGCTACTATGGTGATCGAGCGGATTCACGCGTTTGATTGGAGCCACATCGCGGTTCCAATCAAACGCGATCCGCTCTAGGCGTTCGCGGACTACTGGGCTGCGGCGCGGGTCGGGACCAGGGCCTCGACCTGGTCGAGCATCCGCTTGAGATCCGCGACCCTTTTTACGGCCGATTCGCCGAGCGCCTTGTGCGGCGTATGCGGCGGCCGCACGTCGCCCATGGGATGGCCCGCCAGCCGGCAGAGCGCGTGCGAATCCGAGAGATAGCCGTACGGATCGCAGCCCTCGAAGATGGCCTCGAAGAAGTCTACGAACCCGTCCGATATCTTTTTCGCGGTTTCCATCTCGCCGCGCTCGAGCATTTCCCACATGGCGACCGCGGGGCGGGGCGCGTAGTTGCCGGGCGGCGAGACGTAACCCGTGGCGCCGAACAGGAAGCATTCGTACACCCGGTTGCCGGCGAAGCAGTTCATGACGCCGTCGGTCAGCCGCACGATGTCGTAGACCCGGTCGGCGTGGCCGGTCGCCTCCTTGATGTAGCGGATGTTCTCGAAGGCCTTGGTGAGCTTGGCCACGAACGCCGCCGACATGTCCACGTTGCACAGGAACGGCTGGTTGTAGAGCATGATGGGGATCGAGACGGCTTCCGAGATCGCCTTGTAGTATTCGAAGATCTCGTCCTCGGTCGGCGTGTAGTAGTAGGGCGGCGTGATCATCAACCCTTCGGCGCCGAGCGCCTCGGCCTCCTTCGAGTAACGCACCGCGTTGTCGGTGTGCGCGTCCATGGTGCCGACGAAGACCGGGATCCGGCCCGCTGCCTGGTCGATGGTGGATTCGACGATGTGGGTGCGTTCGTCTTCGTCGATCAGCAGGAATTCGCCCATGGAGCCGAGGATGATCAGCCCCGGTACGCCTTCTTCGATCTGCCAGTCGACGAAGCTGCGCATGGCCGCCTCATCGTAGGCCTGGGTCTCCTCGTCGAAGGGCGTGACGGTCACCGTATAGCTGCCGCGATGCTCGGTCATAGGGTTCTCCTGAAATGCGGGTCGCGCGCTCGGATAATTCGCGGACGCCATCTCGCCACCGCGCGCACCGGTTGTCAAATTGTTGTCAGGCCCGTCTCAGCGGCCTCGACGCCCTCGACGCCACCGCCGATGCGGCGATATCATCGCGCCCGACGGACGCAACATGCGAAGGCGAGGAGCGGCGATGGCGGAACGGGTGGCCTTCTTGGGCCTCGGCGTCATGGGGGCGCCGATGGCAGGGCACCTCGCGGCGGCGGGCTTTGACGTCACCGTCTACAATCGGACGGCAGCGAAGGCGCGCGCCTGGGCCGCGGCCCACGGCGGGCGCGACGTACCGACGCCGGCCGACGCTGCGGAAGGGGCGGCCTTCGTCGCTGCTTGCGTGCTCGACGACGCCGCCCTTCGCGCCGTCACCGTGGGCGAGGGTGGGGCCTTCGAGGCCATGCGGCCGGGCGCGGTTTTCGTCGATCACTCGACCGTCACCGCCGCGCTCGCGCGCACCCTTGGCAAGGAAGCGCGCGCGCGCGGGTTCGCGTTCCTCGACGCGCCCGTCGCGGGCGCCGTCGAAGGCGCCACGAAGGGCGCGCTTTCGGCCATGGTGGGCGGCGAGGCCGACGCCTTTGAGGCGGCACGACCGTTTCTCAGTTGTTACGCGCGGGCGGTCCGCCTGATGGGACCCGTGGGCCACGGCCAGCTCGCCAAGATGGTGAGCCAGATCGTCCAGGCGATCACCATCGAGGGCCTGTGCGAAGGCCTGCGATTCGCGCACCATGCGGGGCTCGACGCAGACAGGCTGATGGCGGCGTTGAGTTCGGCGACGGCGCGGTCGTGGTGGCAGGAGACCCGCGGCCGCCAGATGTTTGCCAATCTCGAGGCCGGCCACCACGTCAAGCACGGCCGTCAGGGACTGTTGCTCAAGGACTTAGCGATCTGCCTGGCGGAGGCGCGGCGCCTGGGCATCGGGTTGCCGGCGACCGGCGTCGTCAGCCAGCTCCCGGGGACCGGCTGAGGCGCAGACGATGGGGCGCATATGAACAAAGGTGATGCGAGCGGGCAGGTGGCCTTCATCGGCGTCGGCGCCATGGGCGGGCCGATGGCGGGGTACCTGGCGAAAGCCGGCTACGACATGGCCGTGTTCGACCTCGATCGGGCGAGGGCCGAGGCTGTGGTGGCCGAGAGCGGCGGACGCGTCGCCGAATCCGCCGCGACGGCCGTCGCCGGCGCCGAGTTCGTCTTCACCAGCGTCGTCGACGACGCGGACTTGCGCTCCGTCACCTCGGGTCCCGGCGGCACGTTTGAGGCCATGCCGACGGGCGGTGTCCACGTGGACCACACCACGGTCTCGGCCACGCTATCTCGTGCACTCGCGGCCGAGGCGGGGGTGCGCGGAGTTGCGTTTCTCGACGCCCCGGTCACGGGATCCGTCGAAGGCGCGCGTGCGGGCACGCTAAGCGTCATGGTGGGGGGCGAGAGCGGCGCGTTCGCGCGCGCCGAACCGCTGATGCGCACATACGCGCGCGACATCCGCCGCTTGGGGCCGTCGGGCGCCGGCCAGTTCTGCAAAATGACGCTGTCGGTCGCCATCGCCGGAATCATGCAAGGCCTGATCGAGGGGCTGACGTTGGCGCACGCGGCCGGGCTCGATCCGGACAAGCTGGTCCCGGCGTTGGCCGGGGGCTCGGCGCGGTCCTGGTGGCTCGAAAACCGGGCCGCGTCGATGATGGCGAACCTGGAGGGCGGCAACAACATCAACACCGGGCGTGCCGGGATGCTGCTCAAGGACTTGGGGATTGCTCTGGTCGAGGCGCGGCTGCACGACGTCGGCCTGCCCCTTGCCGCCCTGGTCAGCCAGTTCCCCATCCAACCGCCGGACGCATAGGGGCGTCGCGCATGGCCGAAAAAGTCGCCTTCATCGGGCTTGGGATCATGGGCTCCGAGATGGCCCGGCACCTGGCCGGCGCCGGCTTCGACGTCGCCGTCCACAATCGCACCCGCGCCAAGGCCGAGGCCTGGGTGGCGGCCAACGGCGGCCGCATCGCCGTTTCGCCCGCCGAGGCCGCCGCGGGCGCCGTTTTCGTCGCCTCTTGCGTCGGCGACGACGACGATCTTCGCGCCGTCACCGTCGGGTCCGGCGGCGCCTTCGCGGCGATGGCGACGGGGGCCATCTTCTGCGACCACACGACCGCCTCGGCCCTTGTCGCCCGCGAATGCGCGGCCGCCGCCGCGGCGACAGGAATCGCCTTCCTCGACGCCCCGGTCGCGGGAGCCGTCGAAGGCGCAATCGAAGGCGCGCTCACGGTCTTCGTCGGCGGTGAAGCGGACGCGGCGACGGCAGCGATTCCCTATCTCGAGGCGTACGCCGGCCGGATCACCCACTTGGGCCCCGCGGGCAGCGGCCAAATCGCCAAGATGATCAACCAGACCATGGTTGCCGCCAATCTCCAGTCGCTGGCCGAGGCCATGGCGTTCGCGCGCGAGACCGGCCAGGACGCAGAAGCGGTCCGGGACGTGATGCGGTCTTCGACCGCCGCGACGTGGATGCTCGATAATCGCGCAGCCAGGCTCGTGAATCGGGCGTTCGCCACCGATGTCGGCGGGGTCGACATCATGATCAAGGACTTACGAATCGTTCTCGACGAGGCGCGGCGCCACAAGGTCGCGATGCCGGCGAGCGCGGTCGTCGCACAGTTCTTCGCCGAGCTCGCCGCGCAGGGCCGCGGGCGCTGGGAACCGCGAGCCTGATGACCCGGCTC
>JASMAE010000096.1 GCA_030754475.1 Rhodospirillales bacterium | reverse complement strand
GCCTCTTGAGCTACGACGACATGGCAGGCTTCGAGGCGACCGTCGAGCCCGCCGTCAAGAGCCGTTTCCGCGATTTCGAGATCCACGGCTGCGGGCCGTGGACTGGCGCGCCGATGCTCTTGCAAGCGCTCGCCATCCTGGACGGCCTCGACTTGGAAGGCATGGGGCACAACTCGCCCCCGTACATCCACGCGCTCACGGAAGCGATCAAGATCGCGGCCGCCGACCGCCACGGCTACTACGGCGATCCGCGCTTCGTGGACGTGCCGATCGACGCGCTGCTGGCGCCCGCCTATGCCGCCGAACGCCGCCGCCTGATCGACCCCGCCCGCGCGCTACCCGACATGCCCGCGCCCGGCCGCATCGAAGGTGCTGCGTGGCCGGCTACGGCGCCGGGCCTCGACGGGGTTCCCGCCGGCGCCGGCAAGGCGGACGCCGGCGCGCTGGCGACCACGTTTTTCTGCGTCGTCGATTCGGATTCCAACGTCTTCGCCTCGACCCCGAGCTCGGGCGCCGTCAGCGCGCCGATCATTCCGGAGCTGGGATTGCCGGTGTCGACCTTCGGCGTGCATTCGTCGACCGAACCCGATCACCCGCATTCGGTCGCGCCCGGGAAGCGGCCCAACTGCGGCTGCATGCCGACGCTGGCGATTCGACCGGGGCGCGATCTTATGCCCTTCGGCTCGCCCGGCTCGGGCGTCATCCCCCAGGCGATGATGCAGGTGTTCTTCAACATCAATCTGTTCGGCATGGCGCCGCAGGAGGCGGTCGAGGCGCCCCGTTTCGCCTCATACAGCTTCCCGGCCGGCGAGACGCGCGAGACCCACCCCGGGCTTCTCCGACTCGAGCCGCCCATCGCCCAAGACGTGGCCGACGCCTTGTCCTCCCTTGGACACCGCGTCGAATGGTTCGAGGAACGCCACTGGCTGGTGGGATCGGTGTCCGCCATCCACAAGAACCTCGAGACCGGCGTGGTCGCGGGCGGCGCGGATCCCCGCCGCCAGGCGTACGCCGTAGGCCTGTGATGCGAGCCCCGGATCGCTATCCACTGACGTGGAATCGCACCGGCCCGCACCTCCGCCCGTCTGTCCTGCGCACACCATTCCGTGGGCGGTCGGGCGGGGGTGCGGGCTGGACCCGACGACACGGATATTCCACTAGCGGACGAAACGAATAGGAGACCGCAATGAATGCCCCGAACCCCGTCCCGCCTTCGCTCCGTCCCACGGTCATGGGGACCCGCCACGTGATCGCGGCGGGCAACTATCTTTCCACCCACGCCGGCTTCATGATCCTCGAGGCCGGCGGTAACGCGGTGGACGCCGGGGTCGCGGCCGGGCTGGTTTCGAACGTGGTCGAGCCGCACATGACCGGCTTCCACGGCATCACTACCATCATGGTTTATTCCAAGGACTCGGACGCGGTCTCAACCGTCGCCGGGGTGGGGTGGTGGGGCGAGAAATCGACCCCCGAATGGTACGCGAAGAACACCGGCGGCAAGATCACGCTGGGCGGTATCCACGAGGCCATCGTGCCGGGCGCGCCCGACGGCTGGCTGACCGCGCTGGAGCGCTTCGGAACCATGTCCTTCGCCGACGTCGCGGCGTCCGCCATCCGCTTCGCGCGCGAGGGTTTTCCGGTCCATCCCCACATGGCGATGCGGATCGCCGAGGCCGTCGACAAGACTCGCAAATGGCCGGGTTGCGCGGCGATCTTCCTTCCCGGCGGCAAGGTGCCCGCGGTCGGCGACGTGTTCGTGCAGGCAGATCTCGCCCGGACGCTCCAATACCTGGCCGACGAGGAGAAGGCGGCGGCCGCCAAGGGCGGGCGCGAGGCCGGATTCAAGGCCGCCCGCGACGCCTTCTACCGCGGCGACGTAGCCGAGACGATGGCGCGCTTCCACGCAGACAACGGCGGGCTCATTACGCGCGACGACTTCGCGGCCTACGCGTGCTCCGTCGAGCCGCCGCTGAAGATCGAATGGGGCGGGCTCGACGTCTACGGGCTGGGCCCGTGGAGCTCGGGCGCCATGGGCCTCGAGATCCTCAACATGCTCGATGCGCGCGAGCTCAAGGCCATGGGCCACAACTCGGCCGACTACATCCACACGCTTACCGAGGCGACCAAGCTCGCGGGCGCCGACCGCGAGGCCTATTTCGGCGATCCCCGGTTCGTCGACGTACCGGTCGAGCGCATCATCTCCAAGGAGTACGCCGCCGAACGCCGCAAGCAGATCCGCAAGGAGGAGGCTTGGCCGGACATCCCGCCGCCGGGCGAACTCGGGGGCGGGATTGATGCGCCGTGGACCGGGGCGCCGCCCCAGTGCAACGCCGATTCGGAACCCGATCCCCAGCGCAACACCTCGTTCGTCGGCGTGATGGACCGCTTCGGCAACGCGTTCAGCTCGACGTTCACCGACGGCGCACTCGGCGCCCCGGTGGTTCCGGGAACCGGGCTCAGCGTCTCGCACTCGGGTCGGGGTTTCTGGACCGATCCGCGCTACCCAGGAAGGGTCGGCCCGCGCAAGCGCCCGCGCACCGGCTGCTGTCCGATGATGGCGATCAAGAAGGGCCATGAGATCATGGCCTGGGGAACGCCGGGCTCGGATGTCATCCCCCAGGCCCAGACCCAGGTTTTCCTGAACAACCAGCTCTGGGGCCTGGAGCCGCAAGAGGCGGTCGAGGCGCCGCGGTTCGCATCCTACAGCATCCCCCAATCCTACTGGCCGCACAGCCACGAGCCAGGCGTGCTGCGCGTCGAGGACACGATCCCTGCGGACGTGGGCGACGAACTTTCGCGGCGCGGCCACAAAGTGGTGTGGTGGCCGAGCCGGCATTGGCTGGTGGGCTCGGTGAGCTGTGTTGTGAACGAGCTCGACAAGGGCCTCGTCAAGGGCGGCTCGGACCATCGCCGCGGCGCCTACGTGCTGGGGTGGTAGGGGGAAGCCCTCGCGCCGGCTACGCGTAGGAGGGGCGAATACCAGTCCTCGCCGTGCCCGGCGGCGGTCGGGTCGAAGGCGGTCCATAGAGCGGGTCGCGTTTGGTTGAAACCGCATCGCGTTTCCAATCAAATGCGTGAATCCGCTCGATCTCAACGATGCAGACCAGATCGCGGCCACAAGAGGCCTAGTTGGCGGTTGTGCTGGCCGTCGTCCACCAGGCACAGCCATCCGCTCAAACCGCCGGGGACAATCTCTCGAGCTTAATCTCGTCGGCGCGCTTCATGGCTTGCGCGAGGTCGTATTCCGCCTGAAGGCGCAACCACGCCTCGGCGCTGCCTCCGAAGGCCTTGTCGAGGCGGATCGCCATCTCTGGCGAAATGCCGGCGTGACCGCCCGCGAAGCGAAAGACGACGCGCCAGTTGCCCGCAGGTGCGAACGATGGCCAACCCGCGCCGCCGGTGCAAGGCGAAGGCGCGGCCGGGCGTCCGCCCCTGGGCCGGTGCAAGGGACCCGGCTTCCGGGCACCGATTGCGAAGGCGCGGGCACCGGGCTACATAATGAGACGGTTTTCGAGCTCGCGCCGGTGCGCCCATCCTTTTCGGAAAGGCCGCCGACCGCATTGACAGACGCGTTGACAGCCGCGTTGACAGACGCATTGACAGACGCATTGACAGAGGAGTCGCCCCGCGCCATGGCCAAGGAAAAGTTCCCGTTTCAGGCCGAGGTCGGCCGCGTGCTGGAGATCGTGGCCCGCTCGCTCTACAGCCACAAGGAGATCTTCCTGCGCGAGCTGATCTCGAACGCGTCGGACGCCTGCGATCGGCTGCGTTACCTCGCACTCACCGATCCCTCCCTTCTCGGCGGAGACGGCGCCTTCAAGGTGACGCTCATGGTGGATGCGAACGCGCGCACCCTGTCCATCGCCGACAATGGGATCGGCATGAGCCGCGACGAGCTGATCGACAACCTGGGCACCGTCGCGCGCTCGGGCACACAGGGATTCATCGACAAGCTGACCGGCGACGAGAAGAAAGACATGGACCTGATCGGCCAGTTCGGCGTCGGTTTCTATTCGGCCTTCATGGTCTCGCGCAAGGTCGAGGTGACGACCCGCAGGGCGGGCGAAGAGACGGCCTGGCTTTGGACCTCGGACGGCAAGGGCGAGTTCAGCGTCGCCGAGGCCGAGCGCGGGGCGTTCGGGACCACCGTCACGATGCACCTCGCCAAG
>JASMAE010000095.1 GCA_030754475.1 Rhodospirillales bacterium | reverse complement strand
GGACGCGCCGAAGATTGCTCCACGGCAGCCGTGCGGTACTGACATACGCCGGCATGGTGTGCCTGTTCTACGGCATCGCCCACATGCCGCTGGCCGACGCGACGGCGCTGCTCTTCACCGCGCCGCTATTCACCGTTGTGATCGCCGGCTGGACGCTGGGCGATCCGATAGGCGCGCGCCGATCGTTTGCGATCATGGTGGGATTCGCCGGCGCCCTGATCGTCATCCGCCCCGGCATCGTCGAGATCTCGTGGCCGATGCTTGCCGTCATGCTCACCGCTTTGTGCTACGGCACCGGCAACGCGGCAACTCGCGCGCTGGCGCTGACCGAGGATCCTAACGCAGTAGTGTTCTACATGTTCGCGCTGATGCTGCCGATCGGGATCGGGCCGACACTCTACTACGCCGCCGTGCCGACATGGCCCGAGGTCGGATGGCTCCTGTTGCTCGGCGTCTCGACCTTCTTCTCGCAGCAATGCCTCACCCGATCCTATGTCGAGGCAACCGCGGCCGTCGTCACGCCGGCGTTCTATCTTCAACTGCCCATAATCGCCGCGTTCGCGTTCATGCTCTACGGTGAGGAGCCCGCGATATGGGTATGGCTCGGCGGCGGCGTAATCGCGGCGGCCGCCTATTTCATCGTCAGGACTGAAAGGCGCTAATCGTCCGCCTCGATGCGGGCCATGTCGGCGTCGGAGAAGCCGAAGTGATGGCCGATCTCGTGGATCAGCACGTGGCGCACGACGGCCTCGATATCGTCTCCCGTCTCGCACCAGTAATTGAGCATAGGACGGCGGTAGAGAAAGATCATGTCCAAATCGTCGGCCACGTCGTGAACGCTCTTGCGGTCCATCGACACGCCCCGATAAAGGCCAAGAAGCTCGAACGGGTTTTCCAGGTCCATCTCGTGCTCGGTGGCGTCGTCGGGAAACTCCTCGACCCGGATGACCACGTTGCCGACGTGCCGGCGAAGCCGCGCGGGAATCGTCTTGAGCGCGGCGTGTGCCATCGCCTCGATTTCCGATGCATCCGGCGGGATCGAGCTGCGTTGACTCATGGCCCGACCTTAGCCCAGCTTGAGGTGCCGACCAAGCGAGGTTAGCGTGCCTCCGCCGGCGCGCCGGCCCGTCGGCGCATCTCGCGGTGCGCGGTGTAGAGCGCCGCCGAGAAGATCACGGCGCCGCCGAGCCAGGTCCAGGCGTCGGGAACCTCGTCGAAGAACAGATAGCCGAAACTCGCGACGAAGATCAGCTTGGTGAAGTCGATGGGCAGCACCGCGGTCGCGTCGACGAGGCGGAACGCGCGGGCGACGCCGATATGCCCGGCCGTGGCCGCCGCGGCCAGTGCGAGCAACCACCCGAGCTGGGCCGGCGTCGGCGTCGCCCACACCGCGATCGCGGGTACCAGCGCGAAGGGGGTCACGAACACCCCCATGTAGAAGACGATCGTCTCGGCCGATTCGGTGCGCGTCAACGCCTTGGTGATCAGGATCTCGGCGGCGACGAACGCGGACGCGACCAAGACCAGCATCGCCGGCCAGGAGACGGCCTCTACGCCTGGCCGGAGGATGATCAGGGCGCCCGCGAAGCCGCCGACCACGGCAGACCAACGGCGCCAGCCGACCCGTTCGGCAAGCACCAGGCCCGCACAGGCGGTTGCGAAGAGCGGCGCGGTGAAGGTGAGCGCCGCGGCCTCGGCGAGCGGAATGAGCGAGACCGCGAAGAAGTAGGCGAGCAGCGCGCCGACGCTCGCCAGCCCCCGCCAGGCGTGGAGTGCGAGCCGCCGGGTCTTCAATTGCACCGCGCCGAGGCGCAGAACCCACGGCAACAGCAGCAGAATCCCGAACACGCTGCGGAAGAACCCGATCTCGAACGGATGCAGCCCGAACGAGACGTGGCGGATCAACGCCGTCATGGTGGAAAAGCCGACCGCCGAGAGAACCATCCAGAGCGCCGCCCGGACCGACGCCGTCATGGTCGCCGCGCTCTTCGCTTCATCGCCCTGTTCCGCCGCCGCGAGCTTCGGCGGCGTTCTCCTCGGCCTTGGCTATCGCCTCGCGGCGGCCGGTATAGAGGGTGGCCGCGAAGATGATCGCCGCCCCGGCCCACATCCAGGCGTCGGGCTTCTCTGCGAAGAACAGGTAGCCGAACAACGCTGCGAACAAGAGCTTGGTAAAGTTGAACGGCATCACCGCCGAGACGTCGGCAGCGGCGAACGAGCGGACCCAGGCGATATGGGCCAGCAGCGACACCAGCCCGAGCCCCGCCATCCATGCCACGGGCTCGAGCGACGGCGTCGTCCACACGAACGCCGCCGGAACCGCCGAGATCGGGGTAATCACGAGCGACGTCCAAAGAACGATCGCATTCGGGTTCTCGGTCGCAGACAGCCTGCGCAGCGTGAGCGCGCCGGACGCGATGAACACGGACGCGAGAAGCGCGATCAGGGCCGGCGGGCTCACTGCGGCTACGCCGGGGCGCAGGATGATCATGGCGCCGACGAAGCCGGCGACGATCGCAGCCCAGCGCCGCCAGCGCACGATTTCGCCCAGGATCAGCGCGCCGCCGATGGTGCCGAACAATGGAGACGTGAACGTAAGCGCGATCATCTCCGCCATCGGCATCATCGCGATGGCAAGGAACCACGCGAGCGGCGAGGCGCCCATGAAGATGAATGCGAGCACATAGAGGCCCCAAGCGCGGGTCCGCATCCCCTCGATCCCGAAGTGCCAGTACACGGGAGCGAGGAAGAGGAGCGCAAACGCGTTGCGGAAGAGAACGATCTCGAAGGGATGGATCTCGGCCGAAACGCGGCGGATGAACACCGCCTGCGAAGCGAGCAGGAAGCAAAACGTGACCATCCACAACGCGCCCCGGACGGGTCCGGGGATGCGGATGCTGAGCGCCGTAGGGCTGGGGCCGCGTGACATGGCCGCCCAAGCTACGTCCGTCGCCCGCCGAGCGCCAGCCTCGACGGCCGGCGGGTCGTGTCTCAGTTCGGAATATGACGTGCAGAAAGCACGAAGCAGAATTGAATGTCGGCTAATCGTCCGAAAGCGGTCATCGTTCTGGTGCGGCCACTGAGTCCGCTCCTAGCCATAGGCGGACGTTCATTTCACGGCATTTCTTCTGGACCTGTTCACGCCGCTGGGATTGCTGAAATATGCTGCCGTGCTAAGTCGCTAGGTTCGGTCGAATCCCTGAACGGGCGTCTCCGGCACGGGATTCAGGTTTCCGCACTCAGGGCTTCGAGAATGTCGTGGCGGCTGACCTGACCGATCAGTCGACCATCGCGCATGACTGGATAGCGTCGGAAATGGCTGCCGAAAAAAATCTTCGCTGCCGAAACCAGGTCCGTGTCCGCGCCCATGGTCTTGACATCGGTGACCATGAAATCCCGCACCCGGCCGTCCCAATCGTCGTGGTAGGCGGCGACGAAGGCGATCTTCAGGCAGTCCTTGCGCGACAGGATGCCGATCAGGTTGTCATCGCTGTCCACAACCGGCGCGCCTGAAATTCGGTTGTCGAGCAATGTGCGAATGGCCCCGCGGATATGAGCACCGGGACGGAAAGTTACCAGTTCGGTGGCCATGATATCGGCGACGGTGCGTGTCATCGGTCGTCCTCCCCCTTGCACAGCGGGCAGGAATTAAGCGCGGCGTCGCCGCCGCATGAGCCCCAGAGAGGGCCACGGCCGGCGAGCGCGCCCAGGGCGAGACCGCAAAGCGCCAGCACAAACACCCCGAAACCGATAACAAACTCGATCATCCTGGGCCTCCCGAAACAAATCCCCCAACATCCACTTCCTCGAATCCACCGTTCCTTTGCATGAGAAAAAGGGCGCTTGCGTTATAGCTGGCGAGCAAACCGCGGCAAGCATCGGGGCCTAGAACCAGGGCCGCCGTCGCCAGGCCGTCGGCAAGCAGGCCCGAGCCGGCAAGCACGCTCACCGAGGCAACGCCGTTGTCGACCGGCGCCCCGGTACGTGGGTCGATGACATGGCCGTAACGCCGCCCGTCCCATCGGTAATTCTGGGTCCCGTCGCCCGAGGTGGCGAGAACGCGCTTGTCGGCGTCGAACAGCCGTTGCAGCTTGCCGCTGCCGGGACGTTCGATGCCGAAACGCCAGGGCCGACCCGACGGATGCTGTCCCCGGGCCGCGACCTCGCCGCCCAACTCGAGGACGAAGTCCAGTCCCTCCAAAGCCGCCGTCATTTCGTCGAGCGCATAACCCTTGGCGACGGCGTTCAGTTCGAAGGTCAATCCGAGCTTGGCCTTGGACAGAACGCTACCTTCTAAACGGATGTCCCGATAGTACCCGGCCGGCGCGGCGGGCGAAATGGAAAGTGGACCAAACCCATAGCGGCGGCCGAGGGGTGCGGTCGTCGGATCGAAGGCGCCATCGCTGTCGCGGGCGAGAGTCAATGCCATGTCTGCGACCGCCTTGGTGTCGGCGGAAAGGGCGGCAGCCGCCCCTTCGTTGAAGCGCGCCAGTTCCGAATCCCGACGATAGGGCGACATGCGGCTATCAATGCGGGAGACAACGGCCTCGATGATGGGGCGGGGATCCTCCTTCGTTTCGGGCATGACCAGCCGCCAAGCGGAGCCGAAGGCGGGCCCGGTGCGCACGCGCAAACCTGCCGCCCGCGTGAAAACGGGGAGGACACACAGCAACGCCGCGCCCGCGCCCTGCCACAACATGTCTCTACGCGTAATGTTCATTCAGCCTCCGAAATCATCATAAAGGACATCTTTCGGCGCCACGCCCAGCTGGTTCAACAGGGCGCGCACGGCTTCGATCATCAACGGCGGTCCGCACAGATAATATTCGCACCCCGCCGGGTTCGGGTGGTCCTTCAGGTAGCGGCAATTCACCACGTCGTGGATGAACCCCGTGTCGCCATCCCAGGCGTCGTCGGGCGCGGGATCGGAGAGCGCTACGTGCCAAGGAAAGTTCTCGTGCTCCCGGGCGAGACGTTCCATCTCGTCGGCATAGTAGATGTCGACACGTTCCCGGGCGCCATACCAATAGCTGATGACGCGGCCGCTGCAGCGGTTTTCGAGCTGGTCGAGAACTATCGACCGCAAAGGTGCCATGCCGACGCCACCGCCGATGAAAATCAATTCACGGTCGCTGTCGGTGGCGAAGAAATTGCCATAGGGGCCGGAGACCTCGATCACATCCCGGGTTTTCACGCCGAACAGATAAGACGACACCACCCCCGGTGGCGCCTCGGGCCGGCTTCCCGGAGGCAAGGCCAGGCGGATGTTGAGATTCAGAACCTCTGTCTCATCGGGCCGGTTGGCAAGTGAATAGGCCCGCGTGATCGGGATATCGCTATGAGCCGAGAACTTCCTGAGCCCGCGCCGTCGCCACGCCTCTTCGTGTTCTGGTTCGACGACGATGTGCGTGAAATCCAAGCGGTAGGGAGGCGCCGTGACCTGCACGAAGGAACCAGCGGCGAACGGTCTTCCATGGCCTGCCGGCAGGGCGAGCAGGATTTCCTTGATCAGCGGCGCGACCGTGCGGCTCGCCTTGACGGTGCAGGACCAGGTTTCGGCGGCAAGCAAGTCCGTGGACACGATAACGTCAAGGTCGTTGCGCACCACCACCTGGCAGGCGAGGCGGAAGCCGGCGGAAATGTCCGCTTGGGTGAGCTTGCCGCGTTCGACGGGCAGCACTTCGTTCGTGCCGCTCACCTGGAGGCGGCACAGGCCGCAGGTTCCGGCGCCGCCGCACGATGTCGGCAGATGAATGCCGCCATGCTCCAGCGCGCCGAGCAATTTCTCGCCGAGGGCGGCATCGATGACGTTCTCGCGATTGACGGTGAGGCGCGCCATCCCCTGGGGCATAAATAGGCGCCTGGCGCCGATGACGATCAAGCTGAGCACCATGACCAACAAGGTGAAAATCGCGCTGCCGATAAGGATTTCGCTCATTGCCGCGTTATCCAAATTTCAACCCGCCAAAGACGGCGAACCCCATGGACATGAACCCGGTCAAAGTGAAGGCCAGCCCAAGACCGCGCAGGCCCTTGGGAACGCGGCTCTCGTCGATGCGTTCGCGTAGTGCCGCCAAGGCCCAGATGGCTAGCGCCCAACCGAGGCCCGAGCCGAAACCGTAAACGACGCTTTCGGCGAAATCGTACCGCCGCTCGACCATGAACAGGCTGGCACCGAAGATGGCGCAGTTGACGGTGATCAGTGGCAGGAAGATTCCCAAGGCCCGGTAAAGCCGGGGGAAGAAGCGGTCGAGGACCATTTCCAGTATCTGCACCGTCGCGGCGATGACACCGATGGCGGCGATCAGCATCAGAAAACTGAGATCGAGATCGCTCCTGCCCGCCCAGGCCAGCGCCCCGTCCCGCAGCAGCCAGCGGTAAATAAGATTGTTGATGGGAACGGTGATGGTCTCGACCACGATCATGGCGAGGCCGAGGCCGAAGGCGACTTCGAAGCGCCGGGAGACGGCGAGGAACGTGCACATGCCGAGGAAATAGGCGAGGGCCAAATTATCGCTGAAGATGGAACGGAGGAAGAGCTCGGTCATCGGCGCGCCGCCTCGTTTCCGTCGTTCTCGGTGAGCACCGGTTCTACCTGTTCGGGGCGGATCGTGCGCACGGCCCAGACCAGCAACCCCAACAGGAAGAAGGCGCTCGGCGGCAAGGCCAGCAGGCCCAGGGGCGTGAACCAGCCGCCGTCGTCGGCGCGGACAAAAACGCTGGCACCCAAGAGCGTGCCGTTGCCCAGCAGCTCGCGCACGGCGCCGATGGTGACCAGGATAAAGGCGTAGCCGAGCCCATTGCCGAGCCCGTCGAGCAGACTCGCTCCGGGCGCGTTTTTCATAGCGAAGGCCTCGGCCCGGCCAAGCACGATGCAGTTCGTGACGATCAGTCCGACGAACACGCTGAGCCGCTTGCTCATGTCGAACAGGTACGCTTGCAACAGCTGATCGACGACGATCACCAGCGAGGCGATGATGGTGATCTGCACGATCAAGCGGATCGATTTCGGAATGTGTTCGCGGATTACACTGATAATCCCGTTGGAAAGGGTCAGGACGCATATCAGCGCGGCACTCATCACCAGGGAAGTGGCGAGGGACGTGGTCACGGCGAGGGCCGAGCAGATACCCAGGACCTGCAACGTCACCGGGTTGTTGACCAGGATAGGTTCGATCACCGGCTTGAAACCGGATTTGAGGCGCCAGTTCATGATGACCCCTGCCGCTTCAACTGCTTGAGATAGGGGCCATAGCCGTCGGGACCGAGCCAGAAACGGACCAGCCGGCTAACGCCCCCGCCGGTCCGCGTGGCGCCCGATATGCCGTCCACCTCGAAAACGCCCCGGCCCTCGCCCTTGACCACTTCCAGCCAGATGACGCCGTCGGCGTCGGCGATGCGCTTGCCCCGCCACAGGGCGGTCCAGGCGTCTTCTAGAATGCGGGTTCCGATGCCGGGGGTCTCGTCGTGCTCGTGGAAGGTCAGCGCCGCGACCGTGTTGAGATCCGCCTTCAGGGCCAGGTAGCCTTTCAAGGTCGATTTGTACCCGGTGCCGCGCACGGGCAGGATCACCAGGGCCAAAGCACCATCCTCGTAAAGCTCGTAAACCGTGGCCACGTCCTCGCGTTCGCCGATTTGGGCGAGATCGCGCTCGGTGGCCAGGACTGCCCTCGTGCCAGGATCGCGGTCGGCATAATGGCCGTCGGCAAGGGTGATCAGGCGTGGCTTGGGGAAGCCCAAAGCGAGTGTTTCAACCAGCTTAAACATGCTCGCCGCGCTTTCTTTAAGCCGGTTGGCTTCCCTGAGGGGTTTCAGGGTCACGGCGGTGTAGGAGACTGCAAGGGAGCAAACCAATGCCACCAGCAAGGCCACGCCGATGGTCTTTATCGGATGGGTATTGGGCAGCGACAAGAAGTTGCGCCACCAGGAAAGGGGGTTAGCACCCAAACTCATAGTTCCATGCCCTGCGAGGCGCCTTGCCTGCTTCCCCGGGGCGCCGAGGAGGCTCGCCGATGGCACCGCGTCGCCTTCGTGTCCACTGCCGCCGGGAAAACGGTCGAGGCGATCCCACCAAGCATGGAATCATGAATGTGGATACAAGGCATGGCGGTGCCTCCAAATCAGCAACCGGTCGAGCAAGGGGGCGAACAAGCCGCCTAGAAGGGCAGCGAACACCACGCCGTCAGGCTGCTCGGGACTGGCGAAGCGGATCAAGACCAACAGCGCGCCGACCAGGGCTCCGTGCAGCCATCGCGCGCCTTCGGTCTTGGGCGATCCTTCCGGTACGGCAGCCAGAAACAGGATGCCCGCGGCATAGGTTCCCATCCATAGATGCGTCCACCACGCCGGAAGGCCGATCAACAAAGCCGCCGCCGCCGTTCCGAGAACTGCGCCCGCGGCGACCCGCCAGGCCAGCCCGTGGTGCCACGCTAGAAGAGCCGCACCCGGCAGACATGAAATGGCGAACAACGGATCGGCGGGTCGGGAAAGCAGCCCGAGGACTTCGAAACCGCCTCTGGGAAAGGAAAACAGTGCAAAGGCCAGGGCGATCAACGTCGGTGGCAGGATCGCCTTGCCGCCGAAGATCTCGCGCCCGAAAACGCTGCCGAAACTGACGGCCAATATGGCCCCGCCCCATGGCACCGGCCCCGGCAGCAGGACCACAAACAGCAGTGCATGGGGAATCAAGCCGGGTCCGATCGGCCTTTCCGCGCGATACGCGAACAAGGCCGCCCAGCCATGAGCGATCAACAGGACGACGACCAAAAGGGCTAGGCGCCGACCCGCCGCATCGCCTCCGTCGGCGTACAAGCGTACCGCCAAGAGCGGCAGGAAGGCGAGGCTGTTCAGAATATCGTCTCGGTCCAGTTTGTTCATTTCGCGTGCCTCGTGTTTTCCCTCTAATCCTATCAAATTCTGGCGGGCACGCCGGAAGCGTAAGCGGACCGCCTGATCGACTTTTCACGAAGCACAAGATGCGGCGGTCTTGGGGCCACCGGATGCGTGCATGGCGTGACTTCTGCGAATGTCCGCTTTGGGTCAGGAGCGGCTGTACCGAGAACCATGCGCCAGGTCTGCTGTTGGGCGCAAAGCGGACATGATCCGCTGAAAAGCCGACCTTCCGGGCGTTGTTTCGGAAAAATTTCAACTGAGACACTTCCCGGCGCGCACGCCGGGTGCGCTTGCGCGCGCTTGGCCCGGTCCGCATACTCGCCGGTGCCAAGGTTGCAACGCATCGGCAAGGACGAGCTAAGTGAACGCGCCGCTTTGGCAACCATCCCAAGATCGGATCGCGCGAGCCAACGTCACCCGGTTCACAGACGCCCTTGAGGACGACTGGAACGTCACCGTCCCCGACTTCCGCGCGCTTTACGCGTTTTCGGTCACCGAGAAAGAGAAGTTCTGGCAATCGCTCAGGGACTTCGCCGGGCTCGCGGCCGAAACCTGGGGCGAGGTGGTGCTGGCGGACGCGGATCGGATGCCGGGCGCGCGCTGGTTTCCGGACGCGCGGCTCAACATCGCCGAGAACCTCTTGCGCCGGCGCGACGACGCGGACGCCATCGTGTTCCGGGGCGAAGGTGGCGTCCGCCGCAGGCTTTCGTGGCGGGCGCTTTACGATCAGGTCTCGATCCTGGCGGAGGCCATGCGAGGCGCCGGCGTCGGCGTCGGCGACCGGGTCGCGGGGTATCTGCCGAACCTGCCGGAGACGGTGATCGCGACGCTGGCGACCCACGCGCTCGGCGCCGTCTGGTCATCGTGCTCGCCGGATTTCGGCGTCCAAGGCATCCTCGACCGCTTCGGCCAGATCGAGCCCAAGATCCTGTTCGTGGCCGATGGCTACGTATACGGCGGCAAGCGCCACGACTGCCTGGAGCGAACCGCGGACGTGTTGGGCGCGCTGGCGTCGGTGAGGCGGACCGTGGTCGTGCCGTACTTGCGCGCCCGCCCCGACATCGGCCCGGTCCCGGGCGCGCTGACGTGGGCGGACTTCACCGACGGATTCTCGCCCGGCGACATCGATTTTTCCCGCCTGCCTTTCGACCATCCGGCCTACATCCTGTTCTCGTCGGGCACCACGGGCGCGCCCAAGTGCATCGTCCACGGCGCCGGCGGAACGCTCTTGAAGCACGTGTGCGAGCACCGGCTTCATTGCGACATCAAGTCCGGCGACCGCGTGTTCTACTTCACCACCTGCGGGTGGATGATGTGGAACTGGCTGGTCTCGGCGCTGGCGAGCGAGACGACGTTGCTCCTCTACGACGGCTCTCCCTTTCACAACGACGGCCGCGTGCTTTTCGACTTCGCCGACGACGAGGCGATGACGCTGTTCGGTACATCGGCCAAGTACATCGACGCCGTCGCCAAGGCCGGCCTCGAGCCGGCCCGGACCCACGGTCTCGAAAGACTACGCACCATCACCTCGACGGGTTCGCCGCTGGCGCCGGAAAGCTTCGACTTCGTCTACCGCGCGATCAAGGAGGACGTGCATCTCGCCTCCATCGCGGGCGGGACGGACATCGTCGGCTGCTTCGTCCTCGGCGATCCCACGGGCCCCGTCTGGCGGGGCGAGATCCAGACCCGCGGCCTCGGCATGGCCGTAGACGTGTTCGATGACGAAGGCCGCCCGCTCAGGGGTGAGAAGGGCGAGCTGGTCTGCACGGCGCCCTTTCCGTCGATGCCGGTGGCGTTCTGGAACGACGCGGACGGCGCCAAGTACCGGGCCGCTTATTTCGAGAAGTTTCCCGGTGTGTGGTGCCACGGCGACTACGTCGAGCTAACCGCCAACGACGGCGTCGTCATCTATGGCCGCTCGGACGCCACCTTGAATCCGGGCGGCATGCGCATCGGGACGGCCGAGATCTACCCCCAGGTGGAGCGCTTCGACGAGGTGGTGGAGGCCATCGCCTGCGGCCAGGCGTGGGAGGGCGACGAGCGGGTGGTCCTATTCGTCGTGTTGCGCGCCGGCCTGACTCTCGACGAAAGTCTGGTCTCACGCATCAAGGCCCGGATTCGCGAGCAATGCACGCGGCGCCACGTGCCGGCGAAGGTGATCCAGGTCGCCGACATTCCCCGGACCAAGAGCGGCAAGATCAGCGAGCTCGCCGTTCGCGACGTGATCCACGGGCGCCAAGTCAAGAACACCGAGGCGCTGGCCAACGCCGAAGCGCTTGCGCTTTACCGCGACCTCGAGGCGTTGTGGTCTTGAAAGAATCCCGACAGCACGGCGGGCGCTTCGCCCGCGCCGCGCTCGGCTCCGGCTTCCGAGAGCAGCCACTCGCGGAACGCGCGGATCTTCTCGCGGTGCGCGGTCACCTCGAGCGAGATCACGTAATAAGAGAGCTTGCTCGCGAACCGGATGTCGAAGGGCTGCACGAGCCGCCCGCGGGCTAGATCTTCGGCGACCAGGGCGCTGCGGCCGAGGGCGACGCCCTGGCCGCCCGCGGCCGCTTCGATAAGCATGCCGGAATCGACGAAGACGGGCCCCCGGGTCGCGTCCACGCCCTCGACGCCATTGGCCGCGAGCCATAACCGCCAGCCGGTGTGGCCCTCGTCGTGGAGCAGCGTGTGATGGCGAAGATCGGCGGGCTCGCGTAGCGGCCTGACAGGCGTTGCGAGCCGTGGGCCGCACACGGGCACGATCTCCTCGCTCAAAAGATGATCGGCACGCAAGCCCGGATAAGGCCCTCGACCGTATCGAATCGCGATATCCACGTCTTCGCGCGCCAGGTCCACCTGATGGACCGAGGGGCTGACGAGAACGTCGATCTCGGGCCGCGCCTCGCGGAAGCGGCCCAGTCGGGGAACCAGCCATTTGGCCGCAAAGGACGGCAACGCGCTGACCGTGAGCGTGCCGCCCCGATCGCGTTGCCCGAGCCGCTTGATCGCGGCATCGAGACCCTTGAGCGCCTCGTTGGCCGCGGCAAACAGGGTCTGTCCCTCGTCGGTCAGCAGCAACCCGCGATTGCGGCGGCGAAAGAGCGATACGCCTAGGCGATCCTCGAGCCCCCGGATCCGGTGGCTGATTGCCGCCTGGGTCACGTTCAACTCCTCCGCCGCCTTGGTGAAGCTCAGATGCCGGGCTGCGGCCTCGAAGGCGCGGAGCGAATCGAGCGGCGGAAGTCGGCGGTTCATGGCGGATTTCGGATAAGTTTTTCTTATGTATACCATGAAATAATATCGTTTGCGCGCGTCCGCAGAAAGGACAAAATGGCTTGCGAATGCGCGATTTATTTTTGACTCATTTCCCAATTTCGAGGGAATCGGAGAGGAGCGGGTCATGACTGAGCTGGCTAGACGAATAAACGCTTCTCATGCGTTCGGCGATTATGCTGGCGGCGCGGCGCGGGCGACACTCGCTTTGTCGACGCTCGCGACCGTGGTTTCGGAAACCGTCGAAACGCTGGCGCGCTGGCGCGAGCGGGCCACCCAACGACGCCGGCTCATGGAACTGGATACACGCCTGCTGAGCGACATAGGACTAAGCCGGGCGGACGCCCTCAGCGAGGCGGAAAAGCCGTTCTGGCAGGCGTAAGGGCGGCGCGGACGTCTGCTGCGCGGCGGTCGAACCGCGAACGCTTGTGTTCGCATCGCGGGCCGTCTATGCCCTCGGGCGCGGTAGTTCCGGAGGCGACATGCGCTCGGGCGGCATCGCCAATCTTCTTCTTTATGCGACGACGGTCACGGTCTGGGGCACGTCGTGGCTGGCGATCACGTTCCAGCTTGGCCAGGTGGCACCGGAAGCGTCGGTCACCTACCGCTTCGCGCTGGCGGCCCTGATTCTCGTCATCTTCTGCCTGGCGACCGGCCGCAGCCTCCGATTCGGCGCCAAGGACCACGGGTGGATCGCGATCCAGGGGCTGTTTCTGTTCTCCACCAACTACATCCTCGTCTACCTTTCCGCCCAGTACCTCACCTCGGGCTTGGTGGCGGTGGCGTTCTCGACGGTGGTCGTGCTGAACATCGCAGGCGGTGCTTTGTTTCTGGGGACGCGGGTGCGCTTGCGCGTCGCCTTGGGCGCGTTGCTCGGGATCGCCGG
>JASMAE010000094.1 GCA_030754475.1 Rhodospirillales bacterium | reverse complement strand
TTGCTCATCAACGCTTTGCTGGAATTGGAGACCGCCGCGCGAGCATCAGAACGCGGCGGAACGATCTCGGCGGGTCCTTGGAGAGACGGATCGACCTGCCGACGTACTACGTGACCACGCCCATCTATAACGTGAACGACGCGCCCCATATCGGGCACGCGTATACGACGCTCGCCTGCGACGTTCTGGCGCGGTTCAAGCGACTGGACGGTTTCGACGTCAAGTTTCTGACCGGCACCGACGAGCATGGCGAAAAGGTGGCGGAGTCGGCCCGCGTCGCCGGCCTCGATCCCCAGACCTTCACCGACAAGGTCTCGGGGAACTTCCGCGACCTTGCCGCCGTCATGAAGTTCAGCAACGACGACTTCATCCGCACCACCGAGAGCCGCCACGCGGTCGCGTGTCAGGACCTGTGGCGGCGGCTCGACGAGCGCGGTCAAATCTATCTCGGGACCTATGCCGGGTGGTATTCGGTGCGCGACGAGGCCTACTACGCCGAATCCGAACTGATCGAGGGGACCGATGGCGTGCGACGCGCGCCCTCGGGCGCTGACGTGCAATGGGTCGAGGAGCCGAGCTACTTCTTCCGGCTTTCGGAATGGCAGGAACCGTTGCTGAAGATGTACGCGGAACGGCCCGATTGCGTCCTTCCGGCGGGCCGCCGCAACGAGGTGGTCAGCTTCGTGCGGGGCGGGCTCAACGATCTCTCGATCTCGCGGACCAGCTTCGACTGGGGCGTCCCGGTGCCCGGCGACGACGCCCACATCATGTACGTGTGGTTGGACGCACTCACAAACTACATTACCGCCGTGGAATTCCCGAACACCGACGAGGGCGAGTACGCGACGTACTGGCCGGCCGATCTGCACATGGTGGGGAAGGACATCCTGCGCTTCCACGCCGTCTATTGGCCGGCGTTCCTGATGGCGGCGGGCCTGGAGCCGGCGCGACGGGTCTTTGCACACGGCTGGTGGACCAACGAAGGCGAGAAGATCTCGAAGTCGCTCGGCAACATCATCGACCCGCTCGCCATCGTCGAGCGTTACGGCCTCGATCCGGTGCGCTATTTCCTTCTGCGCGAGGTCCCGTTCGGCAACGACGGCGACTTCTCGCACCAAGCCGCGGTCAACCGGATCAACAGCGATCTTGCCAACGATTTCGGTAACTTGGTCCAACGGGTGCTGTCCATGATCAACCGCGACTGCGCCGCCCGGGTGCCCGAGCCCGGAACGCTCGGCGAGGCCGATCGGGCGCTGCTCTCGTCCGCATACGGCCTGTTGGACGCGGTGCGGGGCAGCGTCGACGCGCAGGCGTTCCACGAGGCGCTGGAAGTCATCTGGCGGCAGGTCCGGGCGGCGAACGGATACGTCGATCGCCAGGCGCCGTGGACGCTGCGAACGACCGACCCCGAACGCATGGCGACCGTGCTCTACGTGCTTGCCGAAGTGATTCGCCACCTCGCCATCCTCACCCAGCCTTTCATGCCGGACTCGGCCGGGCGCATCCTCGATCAGATCGGCGTGGGCGCGGCGGAACGCGGCTTCTCGCGCCTCGGGCCGAGCGGTGGGCTCAGCGCCGGGACGGCGCTTCCCAAGCCTGAGGGCGTGTTTCCGCGTTTCGCAGACGATTGACCGCCCGGGAACCGGCGATGCTTGTGGACAGCCACTGTCACCTGGACTTCCCCGATTTCAAGGGAGAGCGTGACGCCGTGGTGCGCCGCGCGCACGAGGCCGGGGTAGGGTGGATCGTCACCATCGGTACGCGCCTCGTCGCCTTCGACCAAGTGCTCGCGATCGCGGAAGCGTTCGAGAACGTGTTCTGTACGGTCGGAATACATCCCCACGACGTTGCGAACGAGGCGGGTGCGGGCGTGGATCGTCTGGTGACGCTCGCCCGTCAGCCGAAGGTTGTCGGTATCGGCGAGACGGGCCTCGATTTCCATTATGACAACAGTCCTCGTGAGGCCCAGGAAACGAGCTTTCGCACCCATATCCGGGCCGCGCGCGAGGCTGAGCTGCCGGTGGTCGTACACACCCGCGACGCCGACACCGACACCGTTCGAATCCTCTCCGAAGAGACGGAGCTGGGTTCGTTCGCGGGCGTCATCCACTGTTTCACGGCCTCGCGATGGCTGGCCGAGCGCGCGCTCGAACTCGGCTTCTACATTTCGTTTTCGGGAATCGCGACGTTTCCCAAGGCCGACGACATCCGGGCCACGGCGTGCGCGGTGCCGGCCGAAAGAATTCTGGTCGAAACCGACGCCCCGTACCTTGCGCCGGAACCGGTCCGAGGAAAGAGGAACGAACCGGCCAACGTCGCCCATACGGCGCGGTTTCTCGCCCGGCTTCGCGGTGTCGAGGAGGGCGCGTTTGCCCGCACGACGACCGAGAATTTCTTCCGGCTCTTCGCCAAGGCGAGCCCCCCGGATTGCCTCGCGATCACCGATACGGGTCCATGCGGCTAACCATTCTTGGTTGCGGAAGCTCCAGCGGTACGCCGTCGGTCGACGGCGGCTGGGGCAGATGCGACCCCGCCAATCCGCGTAATCGGCGCCTGCGGCCGGCGGTGCTGGTGGAGAACGGCGACAGCCGGCTCCTCGTCGATACGCCCCCCGATCTTCGTCAACAGCTTATCGATACGGGCGTCGACGCACTCGACGCCGTTCTGTTTACCCATTATCACGCCGACCACCTTCACGGCATCGACGACTTGCGGCCCGTAAACCGCCGGATGAGGGCGCCCCTGGACGCGTACGCCGACGTCGAGACGTTTCGCATCATCGGCGAGCGGTTCGGCTACGTGTTGACGCCGCTGCCGCCCGAAACCGACTTTTATTTCAAGCCTGTATTGGTTCCGCACCTTATCCGCCCGGGCGAGAGCTTCGACGTTGGCGCCATCCCGGTAACGCCGTTCGATCAGGACCACGGCGTGTGCCGAACCTTGGGCTTCCGTTTCCGGTCCATCGCATACTCCACGGACGTCGTGCGCCTGGATGCGGACGCGCTGGCGACGCTCGGCGGGGTCGCGGTATGGATCATCGGAACATTGGGCGAGCGGCCCCATCCGACCCACGCCCATGTCGATCTCGCGCTCGAATGGATCGAGGTGGTGAAGCCGGGCCGCACCATTCTGACCGGGCTCGGCAGCGGGCTCGACTACGAAACCCTTAAACGACGGCTGCCCGCCGGGGTGGAGCCGGCTTACGACGGCATGGTGATAGAGGTGCCCGATGCGTAATAATGGTTTCGCGAATCCCCGGGCAGGCGACGCGCTGGCGGCTGTGATCGAGCGCTTGGACGCGTTCTCGCACCACGACAACGCTTGAATTTTGGTATTTAATATGAGAGGTATCTCATTGATATAAAAGAATGATTGAATAGTTTTCATAATATACATTATGCGACAACGACATCGGCGCTTGTGCCGTCGGAAGCCTGCTCCCCGGTCGGCCCGAGCCGCGCTCGCGAACTGCCGCCCGACCATGCGATGATACGGAGACAGCCATGACCGCCCACTTGGATCGACTGATGCGAATCATGGCCCGCCTGCGCGATCCCGACGGCGGGTGTCCGTGGGACGTCGAACAGACGTTCGCGACCATCGCGCCCCACACCATTGAAGAGGCCTACGAAGTGGCCGAGGCGATCGAACACGGAGATATGGGCGCGCTCAGAGACGAACTCGGCGATCTGTTGTTGCAGGTGGTGTTCCACGCCCAGATCGCCCGCGAGGAAGGCCGCTTCGACTTCGACGACGTTGCGCGGGCGGTCTCGGAAAAGCTCGTGCGCCGCCATCCCCACGTTTTTGGAGACGAGGTCGTCGCCGATTCGCAAGCGCAAACAGAGGCTTGGGAGCGACACAAGGCCGCCGAACGAGATGCTGGCGCAGCCGGGAGCGCGCCCGCTAGCGTCCTTGACGGGGTCGCAAGCGCCCTTCCCGCCTTGGTCCGTGCCCTCAAACTGCAAGACCGTGCGGCGCGGGTCGGCTTCGACTGGGACGGACCTGCGGGCGTGCTCGACAAGATCGAAGAGGAGATCGCCGAGCTGCGCTACGAGTTGGACACCGAACGCGCGCGCCCCTCAGGTGCGGCGCGCGGCACGCAAGAGGCTGTGCGCCTCGCCGACGAACTCGGCGATGTATTGTTCGCTTGCGCGAACCTCGCGCGCAAGCTCGGATTGGATCCGGAATCGGTTCTCCGGCACGGCAACGCCAAGTTCGAAAGGCGATTCCGCGCCATGGAAACACTGGCGGTTCGCCAGGGCCGGCAGCTCGAGGTTCTCGGGCTCGAGCGCATGGAAGCGCTGTGGCAGTCGGCAAAGACCGACGAGGAAGCGGCTACGCGGCCGCAAACACTTGAAAAGTAATGGGTTTGGAATCATCTGCCGGGAAACCTCCGCAACTCGCGGACCGCCCCCACGGCCCCCGAGAACCGGACCTGATAGCGCTCGTGAAACACCGGCGCCGTAGGGAGATGCACATGGGATTGCGTCCGGCGGTCGCGCTCCTCCTCGCCATCATCATGTCACAGGCGCTCGCGGGCTGTTACCTGCCCATTCGTTTCGACGCCGAGATCGAGATCACGCGCAACGGCTACTACGAGATATTTTTCGACGGCTACGTAGCCGAAGTGACGCTGTTCGATGCGCTGCGCCAGCGCTCACTCGCTCCGGGCGAGGAGCAAACGCGCGCCGACCACGTGATCGAGGATTTTCGCAGGGATTCGGCGACCGAGGAGGCCCTGTACGTCAAGCCCGGCATCTTCAAGATCAATTGGCGGAAATCCGGCGATCTGCTGCGCGCGCGCATGATTACGTTCTTCCACCGCAACGAGAACATGCTGAGCGTCAAGTACGTCAAGACCACCCGTCTGATCACCATTCAGGCCACGCCCATCGGCAAGGAGAACGCGCGCAAGCTCTTGGACATGGGCCTCGGAATGCAAGGCCAGCTTCGCGTCAAGACGGACGCCAAGGTCATAGATCACAACGCCGGCCGCGTGGTCGACGCGCCCGAGAAAAAGCAGAAGATCTACGTCTGGGATGTCGTCGACATCACGGCGCCGCCGCCGAAAATCACCATCGCGCTTCAGTAGACTCGCGAGTGCGGCGACGCCCGACCGTCTTCAATCCGCCGGCTGGCTGCGGTGCACCGTACCCCCGTCCGTGTCGTAGCTGGAACGGACGACGCGGTCGAGATCGGCGCCGGTCACGCGGACCAGCCACGCGCCTTCCGGGTGGTGCACGGAATGGATGGCGCCGAGCCCGAAGACGACGGCGCGCCCGGCTTCCATCCGGTAGGCGTTCACGACCTCCAGCGTCGCCCGGCCGTCGACGCCGCCGTCGTCGGTGCGCCGCCGCTCCTTCATCTCCGTGTGGCGGTCCGCCTGTCCGTAGACGGCCCAGGCCGGGCCGTGGTCGTGGGGTTTACCTTCGCCGCCGGGCGCGATCACGTGGGCGAGAACGCACATTCCCGTTTGCGGGTCCTCGTGGAGCGTTCGCTTGCCGGGCGCGGCGCCCACCGCGAAATGGGCTGCGAGGAAGGCCTCGTCCGCGAGCAGAGTCTCAAGGTTCTCTCGGATCGCATCGAGGCCTTCCGGGCCCGAATCGGCCTCGACGCTGCGCCGGCTGTCGGCAACGAAGGATTGAAGCGAATACGTCATGGTTCCCCCGGCCGCGCTATTTTTCGCCGGTGAGCAAGCGGATCAGGCTGGAAGTATCCCACCGTCCGCCGCCGCGCGCTTGAATGGCGGCGTAGAACTGATCGACGATCGCGGCGACGGGAAGAAGCGCGCCGTTGGCGCGGGCCTCGTCCAGACAGATGGCGAGATCCTTGCGCATCCAGTCGACGGCGAAGCCGAAGTCGAACTTGTCGTCGAGCATGGTCGAGGCCCGATTCTCCATCTGCCAGGATTGGGCAGCACCCTTGGAAATCACGTCGACCGCCTTGTTCGCGTCGAGGCCCGCGCGTTGGGCGAAGTTCAAGCCCTCGGAAAGCCCCTGGACCAAGCCGGCGATGCAGATCTGATTGACCATCTTGGTGAGCTGGCCGTTGCCGGCCGGTCCCATCAACGTCACGGCCCGCGCATAGGTCGAGATCACCGCTTCAGCCTTGGCGAACGCTTCGGCGGAGCCACCGACCATGATCGTCAGCGCCGCGTTCTCGGCCCCGGCCTGACCACCGGAAACGGGGGCGTCGAGGAAGTGAAGCCCGCGTTCGCGCGTGGCCGCATCGATCTCGCGCGCCACCGTTGCCGACGCCGTCGTGTGGTCGACGAACACCGCGCCGGCCTCCATGCCGGCGAGAATGCCGTCTGCGCCGTAGGCGACGGCGCGCACGTCATCGTCGTTGCCGACGCAGGCGCAGACGATGTCGCACCCCTTCGCCGCCGCGGCCGGACTGGGCGCGGTTGCGCTATCGTGCGCTTTTGCCCACGCCCCGGCCTTGCCCGTGGTGCGGTTGTAGACCGTAACTTGGTGGCCGGCCTTCGCCAGATGGCCCGCCATGGGATACCCCATGACGCCGAGGCCCACGAACGCCACCTTCTGCTCGCTCATGTTCACGCGTCCCTCTCCTATTCGCTCGTGAAGCGCATACTAGCGAGGCTCGAAAGCGGCGTGAAGGGCGCGCCACGCGGTCTCGTCGGGTGCAAGACGCAACATATCTTCGATAATCCCCGCACGGGGCGCGTAGGCGGTGCCGCTGCCGACAAGGCGGTCGAGACCGCCGGCCTCGGCATGGATCAGGACACCGGCGGCGTGGTCCCAAGGTTTGAGGCGGCCGCCGTACTGGGCGAAGTGGAGCCGGCCGTGGGCGAGATCGAGGTATTCGCGCCCGACGCAACCCAGGCGAACCATCTTCCGGGGAACGTTTTCAGGTGCACATCGTCGTTCCAAAGCAAGGCGGTCGCGAAGGCGGCCGCCGAGCACGCCCGACATGTCCGAAACCGTGACCGACGGGGCGACGCGCATCCGCTTCCGCCCCGCGGCGTCGAACAACCAGGCGCCGCCGCCGGCGGTGGCGAACGCCGTCTCGCCGGCGCACGGATCGTGAATCCATCCCGCCAGCGTGCGACCGTCTGCGCAAAGCGCGACGATGACGGCGAAACACGCGATTCCGTCGGCGAAGTTCTGCGTTCCGTCCACCGGATCGATCAACCACACCGGGGCCTTGTCGGCGAGCACGTCCAGCAGGCCCGGATCCGCGAACGCCGCCTCTTCGCCCACCGCAACGCTTTCCGGAACCAGGTCCACCAGGGCCTCGGCAAGCCAGTTCTCTGCTTCGATGTCGGCGGCGGTGACGATGTCGCCCGGGGCCTTCTCAAATACGTCGCCGTCCGCGAGCTTGCGAAAGCGCGGCATGATCACGGCGGCAGCCGCGTCGCGGATGATCTCGATGACTCTCTCGGGCGGGGGAAGCTCCGGTTCGCTCAACCGAAATTCTCCCGCGTCGGCCGGGACTCCCATGAAGGCCAGGAATCCCCTACCCTTCGCCCGCTTGATCCATGCCCCGCCACGCAGGTCCCATGATTCCCGATCATCCCATCCCCAAAACCGGCGCCTCCTG
>JASMAE010000093.1 GCA_030754475.1 Rhodospirillales bacterium | reverse complement strand
CCATCAGGGCGACCGCGAGCCGGACCATGCCGATCGCGGTTCGCGGCGTCTCCCCCTCGAACCAAGACAGCACGTCGGCGTCGGCGGCCTCGTTGGCCATCGCCTCTTCGGCGCGATCCAGCAGCAGCTCGCGCGAAGGCCAATCGGGATGTTCGGCGAGAAACGCGGCGATCTCGGCGAGACGCGCGCCCGATCCGTCCGCGGTCAGCTTGATCCAACGCACGATCGACGCCACCAACGGATCGGCGACCCTGGTGGCCAAGCCAAGCGCATTGTTCCACTGACCGGTGTCGGCCGCCTGGAACGCGGCGGCCGCGTGCTTGGCGTCCGCCGGCGTGAGCACGTCGGCGCGCGCCTCGCCCGCGCGGGCGACGCAAACCACCACGACGAAGAACGCGATCGCGAGACGCCACGCGTCCACCAACCTTCTCCTTCGACGACGACGCAATAGGGCGAGCCTGCCAAGTCTAGGGCCAGGGATGCGCGGTCTCAAGCCGCGCAAGTCGGCCGGCGCGCCGCGAATCGAAGGCGTCACTTGCCGGGGCGCGAAAGAAGGGGGTATTTTCGAACCCTCACGCAGCCGAGGACACGTCGAGGAGGAGGCGTCCATGTTCGAGGGATCGCTCGTCGCCCTAATCACGCCGTTTCGCAATCGCGACGTGGATGGGGACGCCTATCAATCGTTCATCGAATGGAACATCAGCGAAGGGACCGAGGGCGTCATCCCGTGCGGGACAACGGGCGAATCGGCCACCCTTAGCCATGCCGAGCACATGCGCGTGATCAAGCTGTGCCTGGAGGTAGCGAAAGGAAAGGTGCCGGTCATCGCCGGAACCGGATCGAACTCGACCGCCGAAGCGATCGAGCTTACGCGCGAGGCCAAGACCGCCGGCGCCGACGCCGCGCTGGTGGTGACCCCGTACTACAACAAGCCCACCCAAGAAGGCCTTTACCAGCACTTCAAGGCGATTCACGACGCCGTCGAACTGCCGATCGTGCTTTACAACATCCCCGGACGCAGCGTCGTCGACATGAGCGTCGAGACCATGACCCGCCTGGCGAAACTTCCCAACATCGTCGGCGTCAAGGACGCGACCTCGGACTTGGCGCGGCCGATGAAGACGGCCATGGCCATCGGCCCCGACTTTTGTCAACTCTCGGGCGAGGACGCGACCGCGCTTCCGTTCCTTGCCGGCGGCGGCCACGGCTGCATCTCGGTCACGGCCAACGTGGCGCCGAAGCTGTGCGCCGAGATGCATAAGGCCTGGCGCGAGGGCGACATCAAAACCGCGCAAGCGCGCCAGGACACCTTGATCCCGGTTCACATCGCCATGTTCTGCGAATCGAACCCGGGGCCGGCGAAGTACGGGGCGAGCCTGTTGGGCAAGTGCGCGGCCGAGGTGCGGCTGCCGCTTTGGGAACTTTCGGAAAAGAGCAAGGAACACGTGCGGTCGGCGATGACGACGGCAGGCCTTCTCAACTGACGAACTAGGTCCCGCCGCTCACCCATGCCCCGCAAGCGCCCTTCACCGGGCAGATACGTCGTCCAGAACCGCAAGGCCCGGTACGCCTACGCGATCGAGGACACCTTCGAGGCGGGGATCGCGCTGACGGGTTCGGAAGTGAAGTCGCTCCGCGGAGGCAAGGCGTCGATCAGCGAATCCTACGCCGCCGGGCGCGACGGCGAGCTGTTCCTTTTCAACGCCCACATTCCCGAATTCGTACAAGCGGGCCGCTTCAACCACGAGCCGCGGCGGGTGCGGAAGCTCTTGATGAAACGCCGGGAAATCAACCGGCTTACGGGTTCGGTGCAGCGCGAGGGCATGACGCTGGTGCCGCTCGCGATTTATTTCAACGACCACGGCCGCGCCAAGGTCGAACTCGCATTGGCCCGCGGCAAGCATAACTACGACAAAAGGGCCGCCGTGAAGCAGCGTGACTGGAAGATCGAGAAGGCGCGTCTGTTGCGCGACAAGGGGTAAGCGCTCAGCAGGGGTAGCCGATCGCTTTCGTGGCCATGCCGTCGAACAGCCCGAGCATTCGCGCGCGCCAAGCGTAGACCGGATCGTCTTCCTTCAGAAGCTTGAACGGGCTCATCGTGCGCGCGAACAAGAAGGTACCGAGAAGGATGTAATCCGGGTACGTCGGCGCCTCGCCCGCGATGTAGGGGCGGCTCTCCAGTACCGTGCGCAGCGGTTGCAGCGCCTCACGAAAGACCGCGACGTCACGGTCGCGATTCTTCTGCACATCTTCCAGCGCCATCCCGAACCGCTGTTCGCGGTGGGAACGGAAGTATTCCCAATCGATCTTTTCGATGTGGTTGAAGATGTCGAAAACGATCAGGGTCGTCAGGGTCGTCCTTTGGGTGTAGTCGGCCCAGGTGTTGATGAAGTGGGCGAGGGGCTTCGCCGCGTCGCCTCCGAACAGCGCGGGCCGGTCCGGGTACGTGTCCTCGAGGTAACACGCGATGTTCCAACTGTCGGAAACGACGGTCTCGCCATCCACCAGCACCGGGACTAGCGTTTGGCCGCTGAAGGCGATCAGCTCCTTGTCGCAGAAACGGACCCCGACCCGATCGGCATCGAAGCCCTTGTGGGCGAGGGCCAGGCGCGCGCGCCAGCAGAAGGGGCTGAACCGACGGTCGTCGGCGCCCAAAAGCTCGTACAGTGTCATTGCCATCGGATCAACGCCGCGTGAACTGCGCGTCGCCGAACATCACTGAGCGGGTCTTCTCGTCCATTGGCGCGCTCGACTGCCGGTCCGCCAGCACCTGAAGGCCCCGTTGAACCGCAGGGCGCGCGTCGATTGCCTCGAACCAGCGCTTGACGTTGGGAAAGTCTTTCAGGTCTTGGCCCTGCTTTTCGTACGAGCGGGTCCAGGGAAAGGTCGCGATATCGGCGATCGAGTAATCGCCGGCGAGGTATTCGACCTCGCCGAGTCGGCGATCAAGCACGCCATAAAGCCGCCCGGCCTCGTTCGTATAGCGCTTGATCCCGTATTCGATGGGTTCCGGGGTATAGCCGCGGAAGTGATGGGCCTGGCCCAACATGGGGCCGATGTGGCCCATCTGGAACATCAACCACTGGATCGCGAGGAAGCGGCGTCCGGGAGCCGAATGCATGAACCGGCCCGTCTTTTCGGCCAGATACATCAGGATCGCGCCCGATTCGAAGACCGTATAGGGCTCGCCGTCGGGTCCCTCGGGGTCGACGATCGTCGGCATCTTGTTGTTCGGGTTGAGCTTCAGGTACGCGGGGTCGAACTGGTCGCCTTGGCGAATGTCGATGGGGATGACGTTGTAGGGCAGCCCGAGTTCTTCGAGCATGATGTGGATCTTGTGCCCGTTCGGAGTCGGCCAAGTGTAGAGATCGATCATCGTCGTTCACCTTCCGGACCGTTGAAGGGTTCCGTCGTTTGCGTCATTACCCGTGCGCGTTTGCGTCTCTTCGGGGGAATCGCGCCGATCATATCATCATCGAAGGTGGCAGCGACAGGAGCGCGGTTCAAACTGACCCGCGCGAGGACGTCGTCGAACATGGCGGCGCTCAGCCGCCCCGTCTGCGTGTTGTAGCGCGAGCAATGGTAGCTGTCCGCGAGGACCAGCCCGCCGGGCAAGTGGTGGATCGCGCCGTGCTGGAACGGATGCGATCGTTTGCGCACGCTCAGGCATGTCAGAACCGCCCCGTGCGCGAGCACGCCGAGCGCGAGAATCGTGCGCAACTCGGGCATGTTCCGGATCTCGGCCGCCAGAAACCGGCGACATGCCGCGACCTCGGCGGCTACCGGCTTGTTGCCGGGCGGTACGCAGCGGATCGCGTTGGTGATCCGACACCCGACGAGGCGGAGTCCGTCTTCGGCCCGCGCTCCGTAGGTTCCGACGGCGAGCCCGTGTCTCAGCAGCGTCGCATAAAGGAGATCACCCGCAAAATCGCCGGTGAACGGACGCGAAGTGCGGTTCGCGCCCTTGAGCCCCGGCGCCAGGCCGACGATCAGCAGCCACGCGCGCTGAACGCCGAACGAAGGGACGGGGGCGTTGAACCAGTCGGGGTGGTTGGTTTGGTTCGCCGATCTGAACGCGACCAGGCGCGGACAAAGATCGCAATCACGCGACGGCGCCTCGGGGGGCCGCGGCGACACGCGGTCGCGTCCCAGCCCAACCGCTCAGGTCATCTCGAGATCGGATTCGATTTCGGGAGGCTCG
>JASMAE010000092.1 GCA_030754475.1 Rhodospirillales bacterium | reverse complement strand
AGCTGGGCCGTGAACGAGAACGTGACCACCAGCATCAACGCCATCCCCTTGAGGGTCGGCGGGACACTTTCGATCATGCGCCGGGCGGAGGTGAGAATGGGGTGCATGGCGAGCGAGGGCGCCGGCCTGTCGCCGGCGCCGTCTTACGTTCCTCGAAGCGAAAGTGCTCTAGACGCTCAGAATGTCGGAAAGCGGTCCGTAAGTCTCGAAACGGCGATTCTTGAAGAATTGCCAAGCGTGGCGCACTTCGCGGATCGTGTCCAAGTCCATTTCGCACACCAGCAACTCGTCGTCGTCCTCGCCCGCCTTGGCGATGATTTCGCCCCGGGGATTGGCGAAATAGCTGGAGCCGTAGAACCGCCCCTTCTCGGCTTTGCCGTCGGCGTCCCACGGGCCTTCGCTCCCGACCCGGTTGATCGTGCCCACGAAGCAGCCGTTGGCGAGCGCCGCAGCAGGCTGCTCGAGCTCCCACATGTGCCGGCTCAGGCTCTCGATCGTTGCCGACGGGTTGACGATCAGCTCGGCCCCGTTCATCGCGAGCAGACGCCAGCCCTCGGGGAAGTGGCGGTCGTAGCAGATATAGACGCCAATGGGCGCGTAGGCGGTTCGGAACACGGGGTAGCCTAGGTTCCCGCGCTTGAACCACGGCCATTCGATGTGACCGAAGTGGTTCTTGCGGTACTTGCCGAGGTAGGTCCCGTCGGCGTCGATGACGGCGGCGGTGTTGTAGTAGACGCCCGGCATGTGTTCCTCGAAGACGGGCGCGACGATCACCATGGCGTGGCGCCGCGCAAGCTCCTGCATCAACGTCGTCGTCGGCCCGTCCGGCACGCGTTCGGCCCCGGCGTACCATTTCCGATCCCGGCTGAAGGCGAAGTACGGCAGCGTGAACAGCTCCTGGAGGCAAAGCACCTGGACCCCTTCAGCGCCGGCGCGCGCGATCAATCGCGCATGCGCGTCCAGCATGATCTCGCGGATGCGCTCCGCCGATTCGGTGATGGGAGCCTTGAGCCCCATCTGAACGAGGCCGGCCTTGAGGATGGTCATCGGCGTAATCCGCTCGACTTCGATAGTGTAGACCAGATTCACGCGCCCGCCAGATTGCCACAGGCGAAACCGAGCGACCGTGATCTGGTCTATCGCGAAGGCCGCGTAGTCTACGGTCGGCGCGGATCGGCGGTCAATCGAGCACCACGCGCCGCTACCCAACGTCCCCGTCAACGCTTAATCTTGGTCTTTCGGGATCGCGGCCTCGGCCGGCGGTCCTGTGGGCGCGAGGACGCAGGAGGCAATCATGGCAAGACCCGAACCCGCGGCGGTCAGCCGCGTCGGAATCGTCGGCGCCGGAACCATCGGCGGCGGCTGGGCGCTCCATTTCCTGAGGCACGGCAAGGACGTGGTCGTCTTCGATCCGGGGCCGCAAAGCGCGGACGCGCTCGGCCGCATGGTCGACCGCGCCTGGCCGGTCATGGAGGAGCTGGGTCTGGCACCGGGCGCCGATCCCGGACGCCTGCGCGTCGTGTCCTCGCTCGAAGAGGTCCTTGCCGACGCCCAGGTGGTTCAGGAAAGCACGCCCGACAACCTTGCCGTCAAGGTCAAGTTGTTCGCCGAGATGGACGCGATCGTGGCGCCCGATGTGCCCATCGTCTCCAGCACCTCGGGGTTCGCCATGACCGACATTCAGGTGGACTGCAAGTTCCCGGGGCGGACGGTCGTCGGCCATCCGTTCAACCCACCCTACTTGATGCCGTTGGTCGAAGTGGTGGGCGGCGCGCGTAGCGACGCCGAAGTCGTGGACTGGACGGCCGCTTTCTATGCCGCGACCGGCAAGCGCGTCATCACCATGCGCCGCGAGGTCCCGGGCTTCATCGCCAACCGCCTGCAGGGCGCCATGCGTGCCGAGGCGCTGCACATGATCGATGCCGGCGAGGCGACGGTCGAAGAGATCGACATCGCGGTCTCCAACGGACCGGGGCTGCGCTGGGCGATCATGGGCCCGCTGATGATCCAGCACCTGGCAGGCGGCGAAGGAGGCATCGTCCATTCCCTGGATGGGTATCTGAAGCTGGCGTTGAAGGAGCCCCGCACTCGCCTGCGCCCGCCGGAGATCTCGGACGAATTGCGCGAAGCGCTCGTCGCGGGCTGCACCCGCGAGGCGGCGGGACGCAGCGTCGCCGAAATCGCGCGCGAGCGCGACACCTGCCTGGTGGCCATCCTCAAGGCCCTGGAATCGTGCCGAAGCGGGGGCGAGGGTGGATCGTGAGCGGAGTGCTTGCGGGTAAGGCGGCGGTGGTCACCGGCGGCGGCACCGGGATCGGCGCCGCGATCGCGCGCGTGTTTGCCGCTGAGGGCGCCCGCGTCGCCGTCGCCGGCCGCCGCCGCGAGCCGCTCGAACGTGTAACCGCCGACATCGGCGGCATCGCGGTCCCGACCGACCTGACCGACGAAGACGGCGTGCGCGCGCTCTTCGCGGTTTGCGAACGCGCGTTCGGGCGCCTCGACGTTCTCGTCAACAATGCCGGCGTCCCGGGCTCGACGGTCGCGGTCGAAGACCAGGACATGGATGCATGGGATCGGACGTTCGCGGTCAATACCCGAGGCGTGATGCTCACCATCAAGCACGCGTTGCCGCATCTGAAGCGCACGCGGGGCGCCATCGTCAACGTGACTTCGGATTCGGTCCATCGCCCCAAGGCGCTTCGCAGCGCCTATGCCGGCAGCAAGATGGCCGTCCTCGGAATCACCCAGTCGGTCGCCCACGAGGTGGGGCGCTTGGGCGTACGGGTCAACGCGCTCGCCCCCGGCGCGACCGAATCCGAGATGCTGCGTCGGGTCTTTGCCGAAAGGGCGCGCGCGCAAGGAATTCCGGAAGCCGCGGTCTACGCCCGTTCGACGGGCACGAAGGCGCTCCGGCGGCTTTCTGCGCCGGACGAGGTCGCCCGGGCGGTCCTGTTCCTGGCGAGCGACGCGGCGGCCGCGATCACCGGCGAGCTGATGACCGTGGACTGCGGCCAGACGTGAAGCGGGCGGCGCGCCGGTTGCGAATTGGGGAATGGTGGACCAACGAAACGATCGCGATCGGTCGGGGCCCAAGCGCCTCTGGCGAATGGGGTGGAAAGGGCCCGTAACGATCCTTCTCCTCGCCGCGATCGGCTTCGCCTACCATCTGCTCCGCTACGAATACGTTTCGCATTCTCTCCTCGCAATTCACTTCCAGGTGCGCAAGGACCGCCTCACCGGCGATTCCTGCCTCCTCGGCGGGTCGGAGAAGATCGCGCGAGCGATGAAATTGCCGGAGTGCTGAGGCGGTGCGCTCGGAAAGGACATGTGCGTGGCGTGGCGGTGGTCCGCTCGGGGTAATGGTCAAGCGTCTCTGGATCCTCGCCGTCACGCTGGCGATCGCCTATGCGGGCGCTGGACCAGGTGCTCGGCACTGCTGATTGCCCAGCTTCGGGCCGGCGGGCGGATCATCATTCCCTTGGGACCGCCGGACGCGGTTCAGGTCCTGAGCGTCGTGGTAAAGGACCGGTCGGGACGCCTGAGCACGCGGCGCGTCCTTGCGGTGTGGTTCCTGCCGCTTCACGGGGCGACGCGCATTTGACGGGGTTCGCTCGTCCCGTCTTGGGTCGCAGTCCCTGATCGGGTCGGAACGTGCGAACCCGCTCCTCCAAAGCACGAAAATGCCCTAAGCTGCAGCGCGCGAGGGATGGGAAAGGAAGCTCTGGTGAGCAAACGAATCAAAAAGGCAGCGCGCGTCTTGGACGATGCGCGCCGGGCCCGTCGCCCGATCGAGGCGCTTCCAGACGACTGCCGGCCCCGCGACGCGAAGGCCGGCTACGCCGTCCAAGATGCCCTGCACGCCCGCCAGGCGGAGCACGGGATGGGCGAGCTTGCCGGATACAAGATCGGCTGCACGACGCGGGTGATGCAGGAAATGCTTGGCATCGCTTCGCCTTGCGCGGGCGGCATCTTTGCGCGCAACGTCTTCCACGGTGCGGCCGCGTTTCGTCTTTCCGAGTTCGTTGGCGCGGGCGCCGAATGCGAAATCGCGATGCGTCTTAGCCGCGACGTTCCCGCATCGGGCGCGCCGTATACGGGCGAGCGCGCGGGCGAATACGTCGAGTCTTGCATGGCGGCCATGGAGGTGGTGGAAAACCGTTATTCCGACTTCGCCGCGCTCGGCGTCCCCACCCTGATCGCCGACGATTTCTTTCAAAGGGCCGTCGTCGTGGGCGAGCCCGTGCACGCTTGGCATGAATTGGACCTGGCGGCTTCCGTGGGAACCACGACAGTCGATGGAGTGGAGGCGGGCCGGGGTCGCGGCGCCGATGTGATGGGCAATCCGCTTGAGGCGCTCGCTTGGCTCGCCAACGCGCTCGCCGAGCGTGGCCGGGCGCTCGGGCGCGGCGACATCGTTCTCACCGGCGCTCTGGTCGCGGTGCAATGGCTCGTCGGTCCCGCCGACGTGGTGGCGGCGGTTTCCGGACTCGGGCGTGTGAACGCCCGGTTCGAGAGCGAATGAAGGTATCGGGTCGATGAGCTTTACAACGATCGAGCCCGCGAAGCTGCGCCTTAACCGATCGGAACTCGCGGTGCCGGGGTCGAACCCGGCGTTTCTCGAGAAAGCGGCCGGAAGCGAGGCCGATGTCGTATTCCTCGATCTTGAGGACTCCGTTGCGCCGGACGAGAAGGAACGCGCGCGCGCGAACGTAATCGAGGCGCTCAACGATCTGGATTGGAGCGGGACGACGGTCTCGGTCCGGATCAACGGCCTCGACACCCCCTACATGTACCGCGACGTGATCGATGTGGTGGAACAGGCGGGCGACAAGCTCGACCTCTTGATGGTCCCGAAGGTCGGGACGGCAGCCGACGTCTACGCCGTCGACATGCTTCTCAGCCAGATCGAGCAGGCCAAGGGAATCGCGTCAGCGATCGGGCTCGAGCTCATCATCGAGACGGCGCTCGGAATGCAGAACCTGGGTGCGATCGCAGCGGCGAGCGCGAGGACCGAATCCTTGCACTTCGGCGTCGCCGACTACGCCGCTTCGACGCGCGCGCGGACCACCTCGATCGGCGGAGCCAACCCGGCCTATCACGTGCTGACGGACGCGGATGGCGCGGGCGCGCGCGCGCCACTGGGGCGACGTGTGGCATTACGCCACCGCGCGCGTGGTGGTGGCGGCGCGGGCTCAGGGGCTGCGCCCCCTCGACGGCCCATTCGGCGATTTCAACGACGCCGATGGCTTCGCTGCCCAGGCGGGACGCGCGGCGGCGCTGGGGTGCGAGGGCAAGTGGGCGATCCACCCGCGTCAGGTCGCGCTCGCCAACGCGGCCTTTACGCCCACCGACGCGGAGGTGACGCAGGCGCGCCGCGTCCTCGCGGCCATGGCCGACGCGGTCCGGGACGGGAAGGGGGCGGTCGCGCTCGACGGCCGTATGATCGATACGGCATCGGTCCGCCAGGCCGAGGCGATGGTCGGCAAGGCGGCCGCAATCGCTGAGCGCAAGGATCGAACGCGTGCGCCAAACGCTGGCCGATCGACGGGTGCGACCGGCCGTCCGTCCACACGAAAAACGCGATCTTGAACGACCCGCAACAAAGCCGGTTCGTGCGCAGCGC
>JASMAE010000091.1 GCA_030754475.1 Rhodospirillales bacterium | reverse complement strand
AAGGCCGTCGCGCTCCATCTCCGCCACGGCCTCGGCGAGCGCGGCGTCCACGTCGCGTTCGGTCGCCGGGAAGGGGCGGTGCGCGATTCGCATCACGTCGAGCAGGGCGGTCGTGATGGCGCCCATGAGCTCGTGCTGGGGTTCGTCGCCGAGGCCGGGCGCGCCCCGCCAGGTGACGATCAGCAAAGTCGGGATGCGGAATGGATGGTTGAGCGAGGTCAGCGGATTGACCGCGTTGCCAAGGCCCGAGTTCTGACACATGACGACCGTGCGGCGGCCCGCGAGCCAGCTTCCGGCGGCGATCGCCACGGCCTCGCCCTCGCTCGCCGCGGCTACGTACGCGAGCGCCGGATTGCCGATGACCCGGTCGATGATGGGCGTCAGGAACGAGCACGGGACGCCGGAATAGAAATTGAAGCCCGCTTCGCCGGCGGGCCCGAGAAACGCGTCCGCCGGGATCACAGAAACTTGTCCGCCTTGACGAGATCGGCGGCGACATCGACATCGAGCCATTGGCCGGTGACGTACACCACCCGGACCGCGTGGCCGCGCTCGACGAGGCGGGTGAAGAACTGGGGCAGGCTCGCCTGGGGAAGGCTTCCGTCGGCGCCCATGGCCTCCAACTCGTTTCGCACCGTTTCCGATCCCCGCGCGTTAAGCCGCGCGAGCCCGATCCACTCGCCGTTCACCTGGTTCTCCGGCACGTCGTCGCCGAGCCGCACGAGGAAGGCCGGCTCGTCGTCGAGCAAGTCGCGGGTGAACGGGCGGCTGCAGGCAGTCAGGTCCCGATAACGGCCTTCGGATTCGCCCGCTCGCTCCGGCCAGTGGGCGTCCACCGCCAGTACGATGTCATCGTCGGCCGCCATCAACTCGTCCAGGATGAACCGGCGAAACAGGATGTCGCCGTATGCGATCACGCACTCCTCGCGGATGTGGTCTTCGGCGCACGCCAGCGAGGCGGCCTCACCGGTCGCCGCATAAAGGTCGTTGTCGACCGTGCGGATCGAGGGCAGGTTGATCATGTCCTTCTTGTAGCCGCGGACCACGGTGACGTCGCGCACGCCGCTTTCGCGCAACGTCGCCACCAGCCGGCGCAACAGGGGCTGGCCGCGAATGTCGATCATGCACTTGGGCCGGTCCTCGGTGAGCGCGCCGAGCTGGTCTCCGCGGGTGGCGGCGACCACCACCGCGCGCGTCTCGTCTCGGGCCGGAAGATAGCGCCGCTCGGCGTCCGCCAGTTCCTCGTTTCCGGTCAAGTCGAACACGTCGCGGACGCTGACGACTCCGTCTTCGACGCCGAGAAGGCTTTCTTCGCGGTAGACTTGGCGGCAGACGTCGCGCATGGCGGTGATCGCCGAGCGCAGGTTGTGGTTTGCCCAAATGGCGAGCGAGATGCCAGCCTCGCGGAACGCGTCGGTCGGCGTCTGGTAATAGGTGGTCGGCACGATGACGACCGGGCAACGGTCCCGCCATTCGGCGGCGAACGCAAGAATCTCGTCCGCCGCCTTTTGCTTGGAGTGGATCAGGATTCCGTCGGCGCCGGCCGCGCGGTAAGCATGGGCCCGGCGCAACGCCTCATCCAGCCCCCATCCCGAGATCAGGGCCTCCACGCGCGCGATGACGACGAAATCCTCGTCCGTCTGGCTGTCCTTGCCGGCTTTGATCTT
>JASMAE010000090.1 GCA_030754475.1 Rhodospirillales bacterium | reverse complement strand
CGAGCCTCGTCCGCCACCGGGCCGGGTTCAGTGCGGGCGGTGCGCATCGTCAAGGCGCGGCGCCGTCAACGCAGATCCCAGTTCGCGATCTCGTTTGCGTTCAGCTTGCCGTCACCGTCGCTATCGTATCGCGCGAACCACCGACTCGAGGGATCGAAAATCTCGGGCCCGGCGAGCGTCTGGTTCCCGTCCACGTCCATCAGGTCGAACAGGGTGGTGGCGTTCAGCGCCTGGAACAGCTGCCCGCGGCGGCGGAACTCGTTTACCGAGAGGGTTCCGTCGCCGTCCACATCGGAGGCGATGAACAGCCTTTGCTGCTCTTCGGTGATCTCGACGGCCGAGACGAGACCGTCGCCGTCGGTATCGAAGTTTTCGATGAATCCCCCGACGTGGTGGCTCTGCGCGACGCCGGCGTGCGGGCCTTGCGCCTCGGCCCCCGCGCTCGCAAGCACGAGGGCAAACGCGCCCAACGCGCCAGCCGTAAGCGCTCGCAAATGGTTCATGGATGGCACTCCTCGGTTGATTCGTCCGCTGTGGCCGGAACCGCCGGAGACGGCGGCACGGCGCTCATATCTCCATACACGGGGCGGGAGGGACGATTCCGTCGCATAGACCAGATCGCGATCGATCGGAATCGCCCGTGGCGATCTAGCGGGCGCGTGAATTTGGTCTACACAATCGAGTTCGAGCGGATGAGGCCGCGTCGTCAGCCGGCGTCGCGGTACCAGTCCAGGATCTCCTCGTTGGTCCAGAACAACACGCCCGGGCGCCGCGACAGATCTTCGTAGATCCGCTCGAATGCCTCGATTCGGTGCGGCACGCCGCTGACGTAGGGGTGGACGCAGATCGCGAGCACGCGGGCCGATTCCTTGCCGTCCCGATAGAGGCGTTCGAACTGGGCCATGGTGCGCTCGTACAGCACGCGCGCCTCGTGGTGCTGGATGATCATGATGGAGATGTCGTTGAGCTCGACCGAATAGGGCACCATGACGATGGAATTTCCCCGCGTCTTCATCACGCACGGCTGCTCGTCCATAACCCAGTCGCAGATATATTCGATTCCCTCTTCGGCGAGGATGTCCAGGGTTTCGGTGGTTTCCGTCAGGCCCGGACCGAGCCAGCCGCGCGGCGCGCGGCCCGTGAAATCGCGAATGGTCTCGATCGATTTCACGATCGCCGCGCGCTCGTCGTCGAGCGAATGCATCGCTCTTTGCGAGAATCCGTGCCCCATGAACTCCCATCCCGCCTCGCGGATCGCTTCGGCGATGCGCGGATACTCCAGGCAGACCGATGCGTTGATCGAGGTCGTGACGCGGACGTCGAAGCGCTCGAGCGCTGCCTTGAGGCGCCAAAAGCCGACCCGCATGCCGTATTCGTGCCAGGCCCAGTTGGGAACATCGGGAAGCGCACTCACGCCTGCGGGCGTGGTCATCACTTGGCGCGGGATGCGCTCGTTGAAATCCCAGTTCTCCACGTTGACCACGGTCGAGACCACCACCCGGGCGTCGCCGGGAAGCCTGAGCGGTTTGCGGTCGACGATCGCCGAGTATTCGAATCGCTCTTTCGGTTGCATCGCGTCTCGCTCCCCATAGAGCGGATCGCGGTTGACTGGGACCGCGATGCGGTTGCGATCAGGCGCGCCAATCCGCGCTGCTTCACTAGGATAGACCAGATTCACGTGTTCGGCGGAACCCGTCCGACCACGAACCGGTTTGCGGCTGGCGCGCCATCGCCCGCGCGTCCGATCCGGACCCGCATCTTCGAGGTTCTCGGTGGCCGTGTCGCCGCCTTCGGCCCGCGGCCTTCGCCGGTCCCGCTCACAGCGGCATCTTGATCACGTTCGCGCGAAAGGCGGGGCGCTCGGCGAGCCGCGCGTACCAGGCGTCCAGGTGCGGCAGACGCGGCCTTTCCGCCGGCACCTGGGTCCAGCGGTGGTACCAGGGACCAGGCGCGAAGTCGCCCATGGAGATGGCGTCTCCGGCGACGAACCGATTGTCGGCAAGGTGCGTATCCAGCCGGTTCCAAAGCTCGCCCGCGTGCTTGAGCGCCCAGGCCACCGCGTGCGGGTGGAGCTCGTAAGGCCGGCGGAGCGATGCCCGCGGGCTGCTCCCGCGGCCGGCCGCGCCCGGTTCAACCAACCGCGCCACCCGCTCGCGGCGCTGCGCCGGCGTCTGGACCAGACCGACGTAGACCGTACGGAGCACCGGGTTCAAGATGCCGAGCGTCCAGTCCATCCATTGGTTGGCCAGCGTCCGGACGCGAACGTCCGCCGGATACCAGCGTGGACCGCCGTACGCCTCGGCCAGGTAGCGGACGATGCTGTTCGACTCCCAGACGACGAGTGCGCCATCGCGGAGCACCGGTACCATGGCGTTCGGGTTCATGGCGAGAAACGCGGGCGTCGCCGTGCCCCCGAACGGGCCGCCCACGTCCACGCGATCCCACCCGACGCCCACTTCGGCGCAACACCACATCACGCGTTGCACGTTGACGGAACTCGCGCGCCCGAAAAGCGTAACCACGTTCACCGCCCCCACGAAATGGCCGCGAGTGCCCCCGCGCCGCGGAACCCCGGACGCCGGTCCTTCGCAACCGGCCCGCCCGGGTGGCCGGGAGTTGTCGCCGCCCCCACTTCTATCCCAGTCGCATGTGCCCCGGCCAACGAAAGCGGAAGCGAATGGACCGTCCGGCCTTCCACTGGTATCGACCCGCCCTCGCGGCCCTCGTCCTCGCCTTCGTCGTCGGCCTTGGGGCGGCCGCCGACGCCGGCGAGCACCCATGCCGGCCCGCCGTCGAACGCGAGATCGACCGCCTGCGCGTCGAGCGCGCTGACATCAGCAAGATTTTCATCCTCCAAAAGCTTGGCCCCAACACCAGTGACGGCAATACCCGCCGCGACGGATTCGACGCTTGGATTCAATTCGGCTCATGCAAGGGCGCCCTGATCGTGGACATGGGCAACGATTGTCGCACCCGTCAGCTCTATACGCGCGGCGCATGCCGGGTCCCCGGCCTCAAGAACTTCTACTGACAAAGGACCGCGCGCCGAAGGGTCTTCGGCTCCACTCCGCCGCTCTTGTTCTGAGCCCCCGAGTCGGCATCGTAGCGGGTTGAAAACTTCCCTCCCGGCTGCCATGCTCTCGTCTGCGCGCAAGGCAGGCCCGCGGCCGGGCGAATGGCCGAGCGAACACATCGGGAGGTCCCCGAAATGGACAAGCGATCCGTCGACTGGCAAGGCCCGTGGCCGGCCCTGGTCACGCCGTTCGACGCCGACGGCGCCATCAACGAGTATAAGTTCCGCGAAAACGTCGCGGGCGCGATCGCGAACAAGATGGAAGGCGTGATCGTCGCGGGCTGCACGGGCGAGCCGTGGGCCATGACGAACGAGGAGCGAATCTGGCTCTGCGGCGTCTGCGTCGACGAGGTCAAAGGCCGCGTCCCCGTGATCGCCGGCACCGGCGCGATCCGGACTGCGGACGTGATCGCGCTGAGCCAGGGCGCCAAGGACGCGGGCTGCGCGGGCGTCATGATCGTGCCGCCCTATTTCGTCAAGCCCACGACCGACGACATCATCGCCCACTACCAGGCGGTCTCGGACGCGGTCTCCATTCCCATCATGCTCTACAACTTGCCGCAACACGCGGTGAACGAGCTGACGCCAGAGCTGGTCGCGCGCCTTGCCGCCGTGCCGAACGTCGTTGCCATCAAGGATTCGACCGACGACTTCGTGGCCTTCTATCGGATGCTGACGCTGGCCGGCGAGCGCATCCGCGTCTTCACGGGCCAGCAGGCGAGGTACGGGCTCGCGGCGGTCGAGCTGGGCGCCGTCGGAACCGTTGCCTCGATGCCCAACTACTGGGGGCGCGAGTTCGCCGAGTTCTTCGGCGCTTGCCGCACCGGCGATCTGATGCGCGCCCGCGCATTTCAGGCGAAGGCGGTGGCACTGACCGAGCTGATCACCGGAGACGGGCGGAACCTTTATTGCGGAACCAAGGCGGCGATGAACATCCTCGGACTGCCGGGGGGCGATCCCCGGCTACCGCTCCGCCCCTTGGGCGAGCCCCACCTCGCCGCGTTGCGCGTGGGCCTCGAGCGCCACGACCTGCTCGCGGCCCGGACCGTGGCCGCCCAATAGACGGGATCGGCCGAGCGGCGCGCCCACGGGACCGGGCCCAGCCCCGCGAGCCGTGCGTGCGCCCGTGATGGAAGAGAGAAGGACGCCCGTGGACACCAACGACATTACTGCCGAGAACAAGCGGTACGTGATCTTTCCCTGGTCGAAGCAGGGGCAGGTCTCGCCGCTCGCCGTCACGCGGATGGAGGGCGTCCACTTCTGGGACGCCGACGGCAACCGTTACCTCGACTTCGCGGCCCAGCACGTGTGTGTGAACGCGGGCCACCAGCACCCCAAGATCGTCGCCGCCATCAAGGAGCAGGCGGCCCGGCTCTGTTACGCCGCGCCGAGCTTTGCGACCGAGCCGCGCGGGCGCCTCGCGCGCATGATCGCCGAAGTCGCGCCGGGCGATCTGAACAAGACCTATTTCACCTGCGGCGGCGCCGAATCCAACGACTATGCGGTCAAGATCGCCAAGATGGTCACGGGCCGGCCCAAGGTCATCGCCCGTCATCGCTCCTATCACGGCGCCAGCTCCGCCGCCATCGCGCTCACCGGCGAAGCCCGGCGCGCCCACATGGAGCCGGCGATGCTCGGCGTCCTGCACGCCTTTCCACCGTACTGTTATCGCTGCAGCTTCGGCCAGGAGCCCGAGACCTGCCATCGCGAGTGCGTGAGCGCGATCGAGGAAATGATCGAGTTCGAGAACCCCGATTTCGTGGCGGCGATCGTCGTCGAGACAATCACCGGCACCCATCTCGGCGTTCCCGTGCCGCCCGACGACTATCTGCCGCGCCTGCGCGCGCTCTGCGACAAATACGGGATTCTCTTGATCGCCGACGAGATCCTGATGGGCTGGGGCCGCACCGGAAAGTGGTTCGCGGTCGACCACTACGGCGTGGTGCCGAACATCATGACCATCTCCAAGGGCGTCAACAACGCCTCGGTCCCCTTGGGCGGCGTCGTGGTCTCGGACAGGATCGCCGAATTCATGGAAACGCATACGCTGTGGTCGGGCTCGACGTATTCGGGCCACGCGCTCGGCTGCGCCGCCGCGATCGCCACCCTCGGCGTGTATCACGAGGAGGGCCTGGTCGAGAACTCAGCCCGCCTCGGCGTCGTGCTGGCCGAACGGTTCGCCGACATGAAAAGGCGCCATCCGTCGGTGGGGGACGTACGCAGCATCGGGCTCGTGGGCACCATCGAGCTGGTGCGCAACCGCACGAGTCGCGAGGCCCTCGGCCCACGCGGCGACGACGATCCCCTGGCGCCGCTTCGTGCCGCCATCCGCGCCGGCGGGGTGCACACCTCGCTCTGGGGCAACTACATCTCGCTCGGACCGGCGCTCAACATCACTGATGAGCAATTTCAAGAAGGGCTCGACGTCATCGACAACGCGCTCGATCTGGCGGACGAGCACGTAGACGCCACGTCCTCGAACGCCGCCGCCGTGTAGCTGCGCAACGGATCCCTGAGCGGCGTCGCGGAGAGGTCACCCGACACCGTTCGCCGTTCGCCGTACTTCGATCCCGTCAATCAGACCACCATGTCAGTCAGACAGAAGGAGGCTCCATGCTGCAACGACGCAATCCGTCTTCGATCGCCGCGCCCTT
>JASMAE010000089.1 GCA_030754475.1 Rhodospirillales bacterium | reverse complement strand
CCGCACATGCTGTTCGTCACCAACCACGACCAACCCGGCTTCATCGGGGCGCTGGGCACGACGCTCGGCGAGGCGGGAATCAACATCGCTACTTTCACGCTCGGCCGCGCGGGCCCGGGTGGTGACGCGGTCGCGCTGGTCGGCGTCGATACGCCCGCGTCCGATTCGGTGATCGAGAGTGTCCGCGCATTGCCGCCGGTGACCCGGGTCAAAGCGCTCAGCTTTTAAAACGCAACCCGCGCGGCACGGAAATCGGTCCGCTGCACGGCGCAAAAAGAAGGTTGCCCGCGGCAGCGGATTCGTCGCTAAATGGCGGGGCGAAACATTTCGAAAATAATCGCCGCAGGGCGCGTTTCCGCGCGCTGCGTCGGCGCGCCGCCGATGCGCTTTCGCCCGACAGGCCCGGACGCGCGCAAGCGCGCGATCGCGAGCGGGACACGCCCGCGTTCGACGCGGCCTTGACGTGGAGCGCGAGCGAGGTCCTGGGTGAGAAGGACTTCGAGACCATGACGGCAGACAAATTCGCGGCCGCCGCCGATGCCGTCAGCGCGTTCGGCGCCGAGCTTGCCCGCGTGCGGACGCGCCGGTTCCGGCCGGGCTCGTCGGCTGATCGTGTCGACATGCGAAAGACCATGCGCGCGGCAATGCGCTGCGGCGCCGATTTCAACCCCTTGACGAGGCGGCGGAGGCGCACGCGTCCGCCGCCGCTGGTGATCCTCTGCGACGTCTCCGGCTCCATGGACCGCTACGCGCGGATGCTGCTTTATTTCTTGCACGCGCTTGCCAACGGACACGATCGGGTACACGCGTTCCTGTTCGGCACGCGCCTCAGCAACGTCACGCGGGCGCTTGGCGGAAGGGACGTGGACACAGCCATCGGGAACGTCGCCACGGCGGTCCACGACTGGGGCGGAGGAACCCGGATCGGCCACTGTCTCGGCGCCTTCAACAAATTGTGGTCGCGCCGCGTGCCCACGAACGAGGCCGTCGTGCTATTCATAAGCGACGGGCTGGACCGCGACGCGGCCGAGGGACTGGGGCGCGAGATGGAGCGTCTGCACCTATCGTGCCGCCGGCTGATCTGGCTCAACCCGCTCTTGCGGTACGAGTCGTTCGAACCGAAGGCTTTGGGCGTGCGCGCAATTCTTCCCCACGTCGACGAGTTCCGGCCCGTTCACAACCTGAATAGCCTGAAGGAGCTGGGCAGGGCGCTCGGAAACGCGCGATCCCCAGATCATGTTGGCGCGTCCCGACAGCGAGGGAAGGCGGCATGAAGTTCGGCGCCCTGCCGGTGTCCGAGGCCGAAGGCGCGATCCTCGCTCACGGTCTCAAGGCCGAGGACCGCATGTTCAAGAAGGGCCGCGTTCTCGACCGGCGCGATGTCGACGACTTGCTGGCTGCCGGAATCGCCGAGATCATCGCAGCACGGCTCGAAGAAGGCGACGTGGGCGAGAACGAGGCCGCGCGCAAGATCGCCGAAGCCGTGACAGGGCAGGGCGTATCTCGGGGCCAGCCGTTTACCGGCCGGGTCAATCTGTTCGCGCGTGACCACGGTGTGGCGGTCGTCGATGCGGACGGCGTGAAAAAGCTGAACGCGGTGGACGAGGCCGCAACGCTTGCGACACTCGCGCCCTTTTCGGTCGCAGCCGCGAAACAGTTGGTGGCGACGGTCAAGATCATTCCGTTCGCGGTGGCGTGCGGCGTGCTGGCGCGTTGCGTCGATTGCGCTCGCGCCGAGCAAGGGCTCCTGCAGATCGCGCCGTTTGTGCCGCACGCGGTCGGTCTGGTTCAGACGGCGCTGCCCGGAACCCGGTCCTCGGTTCTCGACAAGACGGCGACCATCACCCGCGGCCGGCTTGAAAGCCTCGGCAGCCATCTCGAAGCCGAGGTCCGCTGCCCCCATACGGTCGAAGATTTGTGCCGCGCCCTGGAATCGCTGGCGGTACGCCGCTGTGCGCCGATCCTGGTGGTGGGCGCGTCGGCGATCACCGATCGCCGTGACGTGATTCCCGCGGCGATCGAGCGCGCCGGCGGGCGTGTCGAGCATTTCGGCATGCCCGTCGATCCCGGCAACCTTTTGCTCTTGGGCACGGACGGCCGCGGGATCGCCGTGATCGGCCTACCGGGGTGCGCGCGTTCGCCCAAACTCAACGGCATCGACTGGGTGCTGCAAAGGCTGCTGGCCGGTCTCGAGGTGACCGGCGCGGATCTCGCCGCGATGGGCGCGGGCGGGCTGCTGAGCGAGATCACCGCTCGGCCGCAGCCGCGCGCCGCCGCCGACAGCGATTCCGGGGATCGACGAAGACGTTCGAAAACCCGCGTCGCCGCCATCGTCCTTGCGGCGGGCCGTTCGAGCCGCATGGAAGGTGTCAACAAGATGCTGGCCGCGATCGACGGCAAACCGATGGTGACCCGCGTGGCGGACGCGGCGCTCGCTTCAAAGGCGCGCCCCGTCATTGTCGTGGTGGGCCACGAGGCGGACCAGGTGGGTGCCGCGCTCGCGGGACGGGATCTCACCATCGTCCGAAACCCGGACTTCGAATCGGGGTTGAGCGCGTCGCTCAGGCGCGGGCTATCGGCGTTACCCGACGGCATCGACGGCGCAGTCGTGTGCCTTGGCGACATGCCCAGGATCGGTGCGGAAACCATCGACCGACTGATCGCGGCGTTCGATCCCGAAGGCCGAAGCGCGATCTGCGTTCCGGCGTTCAAGGGCAAACAGGGCAATCCGGTCCTTTGGGCGCGGCGGTTCTTTCCCGAGATCATGGAGATCGCCGGCGACGTCGGTGCCCGTCACTTGATCGGCGCCTACGCCGATCAGGTTCGCCATGTGGAGATGCTGACGGACGACGTGCTGTTCGACGTGGACACACCGGGCGGGCTGGATGCGGCATCTTCGGCGAATACCGGCCGCACATAGAGCGGATCGCAGTTGATTGGAACCGCGATGCGGTTGCAATCGGCTGCGTGAATCCGCTCGATTTCAATAGTGTAGACCAGATTCACGCGACCGCCGGATCGCCGTCAAGCGATTCCGACCGATCACGATCTGGTCTAATCGCGCGAATAGGGGTTGCCGCCTTTGCGAAGAAGCAGCCGCAGAGGCGTACCGAAAACGCGAAACGTTTCGCGCAGGTCGTTCGCAAGGTATCGCAGGTACGATTCCGGCACGCCATCGGGACGGTTCGCGAACAGGACGATCGTCGGCGGGCGCGCTTTGGCCTGGGTCGCGTACCGTATCCGCATGCGCCGTCCGGCCGCGAGAGGAAGCTGATGCCGGGCTGTCGCCTCGGCGAGCCACCGGTTGAGCGCGCCCGTCCCGATCCGTGTGTTCCAGATGTCGTACGCCTTCAGAACG
>JASMAE010000088.1 GCA_030754475.1 Rhodospirillales bacterium | reverse complement strand
AGACCAAAAACGGCAAATCCGCCGGCGGGGAAGGGAGGCGACAAGCGTTGCCAACGAAGTCTTTGACGCCCGTGCTGGACACGGTGAACCTTCCTGCGGACATGCGGGCGTTTTCGATCAAGCAGCTGCGCCAACTTTCGGATGAGCTGCGCGCGGAAACCATTCGGGCGGTCTCCACGACGAGCGGCCATCTCGGCGCCAGCCTCGGCGTCGTGGAACTGACCGTCGCGTTGCACCACGTCTTCAACACGCCCCATGACCTGTTGGTCTGGGACGTCGGCCACCAGGCGTATCCGCACAAGATCCTGACCGGGCGTCGCGACCGCATCCTGACGCTGCGTCAGGGCGGCGGCCTTTCGGGGTTCACGAAGCGTTCGGAAAGCGTCTACGACCCCTTCGGCACCGCACATAGCTCGACATCCATCTCGGCCACCCTTGGAATGGCCGTCGCGCGCGATTTAGATGGCGGCGATCACCAGATGATCGCGGTGATCGGCGACGGCGCCATGAGCGCCGGAATGGCCTACGAGGCGATGAACAACGCGGGCTCGATGGACTCGCGCCTGCTGGTGATCCTCAACGACAACGACATGTCCATCGCACCCGCGGTTGGCGCCATGAGCGCCTATCTCTCGCGTCTGATATCGTCGCGCCCGTACCGGTCGCTCCGCCACTTCGCGCGCGAAACCGCGAAAAGGTTCCCCCGTTCGCTCGAGCAGGCGGCCCGTCGCGCCGAGGAATACGCGCGCGGGATGGTGACCGGGGGCACGCTGTTCGAGGAGCTGGGGTTCTATTACGTGGGTCCCATCGACGGCCACAACCTCGACCATCTGGTGCCCGTGCTCAAAAACATCCACGAGGACCGCCAGACCGGCCCCATCCTGCTGCACGTGGTGACCCACAAGGGCCACGGCTATCCACCGGCCGAAGAATCGCCGGACAAGTACCACGGGGTCGCCAAGTTCGACGTGGTGACCGGAAAGCAGTTCAAGCCCGAATCGCCAGCGCCGTCATATACCTCGGTTTTCGCCAAGGCATTGATCGCCGAGGCCGCGCACGACGACAAAATCATCGCCCTGACCGCGGCGATGCCCGACGGCACCGGTCTCAGCAAGTTCGCCGAGCGGTTCCCCGGGCGCTTCTTCGACGTCGGCATTGCCGAACAGCATGGAGTGACTTTCGCGGCCGGTCTGGCCACCCAGGGCTATAAGCCCTTCGCGGCCATCTACTCCACGTTCCTGCAACGCGCCTACGACCAGGTCGTCCATGATGTCGCGATCCAGCAGCTGCCCGTCCGGTTCGCGATCGACCGGGCCGGCATGGTTGGCGCCGACGGGGCGACCCACATGGGGTCCTTCGACATTACTTACCTCGCCACGCTTCCCGGATTCGTCGTCATGGGGGCTGCAGACGAGGTGGAGCTGATGCATATGGTGGCGACCGCGGCGTCCATCGACGACCGGCCGTCAGCGTTCCGTTATCCGCGCGGAGACGCGAGCGGACTTGAGATGCCGGATCGGGGAACGCCGCTTGAGATCGGCAAGGGACGGATGATGCGCGAGGGAACGCGGGTCGCCATCCTTTCGTTCGGTGCGCGCCTGCACGAAGCCTTGGTGGCCGCCGATTCGCTCGATGGGCACGGACTGTCGACGAGTGTCGCCGACGCCCGTTTCGCCAAGCCGCTCGACGAAGCGCTGATCCGGGCGCTCGCGACCGAGCACGAAGTCCTGATCACGCTCGAAGATGGTGCGATCGGCGGGTTCGCGAGCCACGTGCTCAGCTTCCTTGCGATCCAGGGGCTTCTCGACAACGGCCTCAAGGTCCGGCCCATATTCACCCCCGACACCTTCTTCGACCACGACAAGCCCGAGGTTCAGTACGAGCGGGCTGGTCTGACCGCGCCCCACATCGTTGCCACGGTGCTCGCGGCGCTCGGGCGTGCCGACGAGGCCCGCGAACCGAAGCGCGCCTGAGGCGGGAGGCGCCGCCTCCGAGGCGGTTGGTGGGGGAACGACGATGACCCTAAGGATTTGCGTCGCCGGCGCGACCGGGTGGGTGGGCCGCGTCCTCGTGCCTGCGATCGTCGAAGCCGATGACCTGACGCTCTCGGGCGCGGTCGCGCGCAAAGACGCGGGCCGTGATCTGGGGGCGGCGCTCGGCCGTGAGGATCTTGGCCTGGTGATTGCGCCGAGCGTTGCCGACGCGCTCGCCGCACCCGCCGATGTACTGATCGACTATACCGCGCCCGCATCGGTCAAGGAGCACGTGCTCGAGGCCATCGAACGTGGCGTCGGCGTCGTGGTGGGAACGTCGGGGCTGACCGCCGCCGACTATGACGAGATCGACGCCCTGGCCCGCGAGAGAGGCGTCGGCGTCGTGGGGTCCGGCAACTTCACATTGACGGCGGCGCTAATGCAGCACTTCGCTGCCATCGCCGCGGCCCACGTGCCGCAATGGGAGGTGCTCGACTACGCCCGGGCGGAGAAGCCGGACGTTCCCAGCGGCACCGCGCGCGAACTCGCCGAACGGCTGGGTTCGGTGCGAAAGCCGCGTTCGGGCGTCGCGCTCGACGCGCTCAGGGGCCCCACGGAGACCCGCGGCGCCGAGATCGCGGGCGTGCGCGTCCATTCGATGCGTCTTCCGGGCTACGTTCTCGCGGTCGAGGCCATCTTTGGTCTCACGGGGGAACGACTGACCCTCCGCCACGACGGCGGTGAAAGCGCCGAGCCGTATGTTGCGGGAACGCTGCTGGCGGCGCGCAAGGCGCCGCGACTGAAAGGCGTCGTCCGGGGCCTCGACCGGCTCCTTTTCGATGCCTGACGGTCGGCGACCGAGCCTTCGGCCGGAACCGGCCCCATGAGCGCCAAGCGGCGGCTCGATCAATTGCTGGTCGAGCGCGGGCTCGCCGAAAATCGCTCGCGCGCGCAAGCGTTCGTCATGGCGGGCGCGGTCTATGTAGCCGGCGCGCGTGCCGACAAGCCCGGAAGTCAGGTAACCGCGGATGCCGAAGTCACGGTCCGGACCAAGGAGCACCCGTGGGCGTCGCGCGGCGGTCTCAAGCTCGCGCACGCGCTCAAGCACTTCGCTCTCAACCCCGCGGGCCGGATCGCGCTCGACGTAGGGGCCTCGACGGGCGGGTTTACCGACGTGCTGATCGCGCACGGCGCGACAAGGGTGTACGCGGTAGACGTGGGCCGCGCCCAGCTCGACTGGCGCTTGCGCCAGGACGCGCGGGTGGTGGTTCTCGAAGGCGTCAACGCGCGCTACCTTACGCGCGCCGAGGTTCCCGAGGCTGTCGATTTCATCACTTGCGATGCGAGCTTCATCGGGCTTGAGACGGTGTTGCCGGCGCCCATGGCGCTCTGCGCCCCCGAAGCGGCATTGGTCGCCCTGATCAAACCGCAGTTCGAGGTGGGCCGAGCGAGCGTCGGAAAGGGCGGAGTCGTCCGCGATTCCGCGCTGCACGCTCGCGCGTGCGAACGGATTCGAACCTGGCTCGCGACCCGCCCCGGCTGGCGGGTTCTCGGCGTGGTCGAAAGCCCCATCAAGGGGCCCAAGGGGAATAGGGAATTTCTGATTACCGCGATCCGGGGTAAGGCCGGGACGGTCGTTCTTGCGCGCGCGCCCAACCGCGGGCAAAATCCGGCCGGCACGGGTGTTCCCGAGAGTTGAGCGCGGCCGCGCAAGACGTTCATTGCGGGTCCGTCCATCGGACATTTGAGAATCGGAAAGCGCGTGGACACCGAAACGGACGTCTTGGTGGTCGGCGGCGGCATCATGGGCTGCGCCGCGGCCTATTACCTCGCGCGCGACGGTGTCGACGTGCTGTTGGTCGAGCGCGGCGATCTCAACACCGAAGCCTCCGGCACCAATGCGGGAAGCCTGCACGTCCAGCTTCCGTCATCGCTGTTCGTCGAAGAGGGCGAGGCGATGATCGAGGCCCGCGCCCAGACGACGCCGTTGCGCCTGGAAGCGATCCGGACCTGGCGTGAGCTGGCCGATGAGCTCGATGACGACATCGAGCTTGCGGTCACCGGTGGTTTGATGGTCGCGGTCACGGACGCGCAACTGCGATTCCTGGAGATCAAGATGGCGCGTGAGCGCCATTACGGGGCCACGGTCGAGCTCGTTACCGGCGCCGCGCTCTTCACGCTCGCGCCCTATCTGTCGGAGCGCGTGGTCGGCGCCGAATTCTGCGCCTTGGAAGGCAGGATCAACCCAACGCTGGCGACACCGGCGCTGTGGCGGGCGGCGTTGCGCGCCGGGGTGCGTCTGTGGCGCGGGACCGAGCTTCTGGCGCTCGAGCGGGCATCGGGTTCATACGTCGCCGCCACCAGCCGCGCGCGGATCCGGTGTTCGCGCGTCGTCAACGCCGCAGGCCCCTGGTCGGACGCGATCGCCCGAATGGTGGGTTTCTCGATGCCGGTGGGGGGCGTGAACCTGCATATGAACGTGACCGAGCCGGCGGCGCCATTCCTCACCCACCTCGTCCAGCACGCGGGCGCACGCCTGACGGCGAAGCAGGCGACCAACGGCAACTTGCTCATCGGTGGCGGCTGGCCGGCGCACGGCGAATCGGCGCGGGGGCACGCGGAAGTCGGGCGCGAGAGCATGGAGCACAATTTGGGCGTCGCCCAGAGTGTGATCCCCGACGTCGCCCGGCTTCGGCTCATCCGGTGCTGGGCGGGCCGCAACATCGTCGGCGACAACCTGCCGGTCCTCGGCCCGGTTCCGGGCATTCCCAATTTCTTCAACGCCGTGACCGGAACCGGGTACACGGGCGGCCCGGTCTCGGCCCGGCTGCTCGCAGACGTGATGGCGGGCCGGAAACCCTCGTTCGACATCCATCCGTTTTCGGTGGAGCGGTTCGCCCGCGCGGCCGCAGCCGGTTGAAATCGCGTGCCCGGCACGCCGAACCCGGCGAATAAGCGGTCGCCCGCGTCCGGGACGATGCGCGGGGTCGCGTTCTTCGCGGTCTCGGCGGTCGCCAGCACCTTGATGAGCGCCGGCGTCAAGCACCTTGCCACCGATCTCCACCCCTTCGAAATCGGCTTCTTTCGCTCGGTGTTCGGGCTTCTCACTCTGGCGCCGGTGTTCCTGCGCTACGGCCTAGCGCCCCTTCGGACGAACCGGCTGCGGCTCCATCTGTTGCGCGGCGGCTTCAACGTGTTCGGGGGATTGAGCTTCATGCTCGGGCTCAGCCTGGTACCGCTCGCCAAGCTGACGGCGTTGAACTTCACCGGGCCTTTGTTCGCGAGCGCGCTCGCGATCCTCGTTCTTGGCGAGGCCCTACGAATGCGCCGCGCCGCCGCCCTCGCGCTCGGCTTCGCCGGCGCGCTGGTCGTCATCCGGCCCGGATTGATCGCGGTGGACACCGGCTCGCTAATCGTGCTTTTCGCCTCGCTCTGCTGGGGCTCGGCGATGATCATGGTCAAGGTGCTGTCGCGGACCGAATCGAGCCTGACCATCACGCTCTACGTCGCGATCATCGTCATGCCGTTCGCGCTCATCGCGGCGCTTCCGTTCTGGCGGACGCCGAGCCTCGAAGAGCTCGCCTGGCTTGCGGGCATTGGCGCGGCGCACTCGACCTCTCAGATTTTCATGGCCCAGGCCTTCAAGGAGGCCGACGCCACCGCCGTCCTGCCGGTGGACTTCTCGCGCCTAATTTGGGCGGCGCTCGTCGGTTACTTGATCTTCGCCGAGGTGCCTGGCGTCTGGACATGGACGGGCGGCATCATGATCTTCGCGGCCGTGCTGTATCTCGCGTCCCGCGAACGGAAGGGGGCCGACGGCGGCAAGGGTGGGGCGCGCTAATTCTCCCGCGCCAGGCCCAGGCGAGTGCGGCTATGATCCCCGCCACGGCCAGCGGTAACGCAAGCAGGGGAGGTGGGTGGTGCAGTATCGACCAATCGGCGACGCGCTCGAGGTCTCGGCGGTCGGGCTTGGGTGCATGACCATGACCGGCGACTACGGCGCCGGCGACGAGGCCGAGGCGATCGCCACGATCCATCGCGCCATCGCGCTCGGCGTAAACTTCTTCGATACCGCCGACGCCTATGGCCGCGGCCGGAACGAGGCGCTTCTCGGCCGGGCGCTCAAGGGCCGGCGCGACGCCGTCGTGGTCGCGACCAAGTTCGGCCCGGTTCGCGACGCCGAAGACCGGCCGTCCATCAACGGGCGCCCCGAATACGTGGCCCAGGCGTGTGATGCCAGCCTCGGGCGCCTCGGCGTCGACGTGATCGATCTCTACTACCTTCACCGGGTCGATCGCGAAACGCCGATCGAAGACACCGTCGGCGCCATGGCCCGGCTGGTGGAGCAAGGAAAGGTTCGCTGTCTCGGGCTATCGGAGGCGGCGCCGGCGACGCTCCGGCGCGCCTGTGCCGTCCACTCCATCGCCGCGCT
>JASMAE010000087.1 GCA_030754475.1 Rhodospirillales bacterium | reverse complement strand
ATCGCCGACGGCCGCAAGGTTCTGATCATCCACCCCATGGGAAAGCTTTTCATGGCGCCCGTGAGCGATCCCTTCGCGGCGGTGGCGGCGAACCTGGACAACTGGCGCCTCGGCCGCATCATCGCGTGCATCCTCGTCGACGTGCACGCCGAGGCGACGAGCGAGAAGTCGGCGTTGGCACACGCATTTGACGGCCGGGTCTCGATGGTGGTCGGCAGCCATACCCATATCCCGACCGCCGACGCCCAGATTCTTCCCGGGGGCACGGCCTTTCAGACCGACATGGGAATGTGTGGCGACTACGATTCGGTCATCGGCATGGAAAAGTGCGGCGCGGTGCAGCGGTTCCTCGATCCGGACTCCGGCCCTCGGCTCGAACCCGCGCACGGCGAGGCGACGCTCTGTGGCGTCTATCTGGAGACCGACGACGAGACCGGGCTCGCGCTCCACATCGCGCCGCTGCGCCTCGGTGGCCGCATCGCCGCCGCCTGGCCGATCTGAGACGAAGGCTGCGCGCCCGATTTGGGACGCCCCATTGTTGCCATATTGATCCGCTAGCGATCTTGCGCGAGCGGTGTATCGAAACACAATATATGGTATGACCGTTCAGACTTTCCACCCGATCTGCACCCAACCCGTTCGAGAGCGACGATGGCCGGCCATTCCCAGTTCAAGAACATCATGCACCGAAAGGGCGCGCAGGACGTCCGCCGCGGCAAGCTGTTCACGAAACTGATCCGCGAACTCACGGTCGCGACCCGATCCGGCAGCCCGGAACCGGCGACGAATCCGCGGCTGCGCTCCGCCATCGCCGCCGCCAAGGCGGCGAACATGCCCAAGGACACCATCGAACGCGCCATCCGCCGCGGTGCCGGCGGTGATCAAGACGCGAACTTCGAAGAGGTGCGTTACGAAGGCTACGGACCCGGCGGCGTCGCCATCATCGTCGAGGCCCTGACGGACAATCGCAACCGCACCGCGGCCGAGGTTCGGACGGCCTTCGGCAAGCATGGCGGAACACTCGGCGAAAGCGGCAGCGTCAACTTTTTGTTCGAACGAATCGGCCTGATCCATTACAGCGCGAACGACGTCGCCAACGACGAGCTTTTCGAGGCAGCGGTCGATGCCGGCGCGCTGGACGTCGAATCGGATGAAGGCGGCCACGACATCGGTTGCGACCCCGAGGACCTTGCGGCGGTGCGCGATTCGCTCGAGGCGCGGTTCGGCGTGCCAGATTTGGCGCGCCTCGACTGGCGGCCGCGCTCGACGGTTGCGGTCGCGAACTCGGATGCCGAGACCCTGTTCCGGCTGCTCGGCGTCCTCGACGAAAACGACGACGTTCAACACATCGCGGCCAACTATGAGGTGGCGGACGAACTCTTGGCGCGGCTCGCGAGCTGACGCGCGGCGGAGCGAAGATTGGAATCCATGAGAATCCTCGGTCTGGATCCGGGCCTCACGGTCACCGGTTGGGGGGTTATCGAGACCGAGGGAAATCGGCTGCGCCATATCGGCAACGGCGGCATCCCCACCGACAGGGGCCGCGCGTTGGCCGAACGCCTGGTCCAGTTGTTCGAAGGATTGGCGGACGTCATCGCGCGCTACCAACCCGTCGAAGCCGCCGTCGAGGAGACCTTCGTCAACATGAACCCGGCCTCCACCTTGAAGCTCGGCCAAGCGCGCGGCGTCAGCATGCTGGTGGCCGCGCACGGCGGACTTCGCGTCGTCGAGTACTCGCCGCGCCTCGTCAAGAAAACCGTCGTCGGCACCGGCAAGGCGGCCAAGGTACAGGTCGAGGCCATGGTGCGTATCCTGCTTCCCGGGTGCGCCGTCGCCGGATCGGACGCGGCCGACGCGCTTGCCGTCGCCATCTGTCACGCCCACCACCGGCCGCCGACGTTCGATCGCGCCCAATGGGGCCGGCACGCTTCTACCGCGGAGGGGCGCTCGTGATCGCCAAGCTGAGCGGCGTCGTGGATTCGGTGAGCGCGGAGTCCGCGGTCATCGACGTGAACGGCGTCGGCTACCTCGTGTTCGCATCGACGCGCACGCTCGCGGCCCTCGAACCGGGAGAACCTGCGAGCCTGCTCGTCGAGACCCAGATGCGCGACGATCGCATCCAGCTCTACGGCTTCGCCGAGACCGCGGAACGCGATTGGTTCCGCCGGCTCGCCACCGTCCAGGGCGTCGGAGCCAAGCTCGCGCTTGGGATCCTGGCGGTGCTTCCCCCCGACGATCTTGTCGCGGCACTGGCGGCCGGCGATCGTGACGCGGTCGTTCGCACGCCCGGCGTCGGCGCCAAGCTCGCCGGGCGGATCGTCGGCGAATTCAAGGACCGGATCGGCGCGATCGCGCTCGCGCCGGCGCAAGCGACCGGTTCACCTGGTCCGGGCCGCATCGACACGGTGGCGCGCGAGGCGATCTCGGCGCTGGTCAATCTCGGCTACAGCGCGACCCAGTCTTTCGGTGCCATCTCGGGCGCCGCGCGCCGGCTCGGGCCCGATGCCGCGCTCGAGGACCTGATCCGAGCCGGTCTGGCGGAACTGGCGCCGAACGAGCCCCGTGGCGGGGACTCGGCATCGCGCGGGGGTGAAGCGCGGTGAGCGGCGACGGCATCGTCAGGCCCGCCGCCGGCGCGAGCGATCTCGCCGAGGTCACCCTGCGTCCGCTCGCATTGGATGGCTTCGTCGGGCAGGCGAGGGTACGCGAGAACCTGCGGGTCTTCATCGACGCCGCGCGGGCGCGTTCGGAGCCGCTTGACCATGTGCTCATCCACGGGCCGCCCGGGCTCGGCAAGACGACGCTCGCCCACATCGTCGCCCGCGAGCTCGGCGTCGGGTTCCGCGCCACATCGGGGCCGGTACTGGTCAAGGCCGGGGACTTGGCCGGGATCCTCACCAACCTGGAGGCGCGCGACGTCCTCTTCATCGACGAGATCCACCGCTTGAGCGCGGCGGTCGAAGAGATCCTGTATCCGGCCATGGAGGACTATCAGCTCGACCTCGTCATCGGCGAGGGGCCCGCGGCGCGCTCGGTCCGCATCGACCTGCCACCGTTCACCCTCGTCGGGGCGACGACGCGCTCGGGCCTGTTGACGAACCCTTTGCGCGAGCGGTTCGGGATTCCGCTTCGCGTCGTCTTCTATTCTGCGGCCGAGCTCGAAGACATCCTCGGCCGCCAGGCCCGGGCGCTTGGCATGGAGCTCACGCCGGACGGCGCGGCCGAGATCGCGCGCCGTTCTCGCGGCACGCCCCGCATCGCCGGGCGCCTTCTGAAACGGGTGCGCGACTTCGCCGCCATCGCCGGCGACGGGGCGGTGACCGCCGGGTTTGCCGACGGGGCGCTTAAGCGACTCGAGGTCGACGCCGGGGGGCTCGACGCCATGGACCGGCGCTACCTCGTGTGCATGGCGGAACACTATGGCGGCGGCCCGGTCGGCGTCGAAACCATGGCCGCGGCGTTGTCGGAGCAGCGCGACACCATCGAAGAGGTGATCGAGCCCTACCTCATGCAGCAGGGCTACATCGTGCGAACGCCACGCGGGCGGGTCCTCGGCGAGCGCGCGTACGGCCACCTCGGCTTGGCGTTGCCGGCCTCGGGCCCGCAACTGGAGCTGTTGCGCGGCGGGGAGGGAAGCGATGCCTGAAACTGGCCGCCAACTTGACACCGCCGGCATCGTGAACGGCGCCCACGTCCTGGCGGTGCGGGTCTATTACGAGGACACGGATGCGGCCGGGGTCGTCTACCACGCGAGCTTCCTACGGTTCGCGGAGCGGGCGCGTACCGAGATGCTTCGTGACCTTGGCGCCACGGACATCGCGCCGATGGCGAACGACGGCCTCGGGTTCGTGGTTCGCCATTGTTCCGCCGACTTCCTGAAGCCGGGCCGGCTCAACGACCTGCTCGAGGTGCACTCGCGCGTCCTCGAGGTGGGTGGTGCGTCGATCACGGCGGCGCAAACGGTCAAGCGGGACGAGGCCGATCTCGTGCGCATGCAGTTCAGGCTCGTGTGCACGACGCCGGCGGGCCGGGCGGCGCGGTTGCCGTCCGGATTGCGGGCGTTGCTTCGCGATGCCGGCGCCCAGACGACAAGGGACTGACCCATGGAACAAAGCGCCGTCGAAGCAGCCGCCCTCGCCGGTTCCGTATCGGCTTACGACTTTTCGGTTTGGTCGTTGTTCCTGCGCGCGGACCTGATCGTCAAGGTGGTCATCGTCCTGCTGGTTCTGGCGTCGATCTGGTGCTGGGCCATCATCATCGAAAAGACCCTGTGGCTGCGCCGCCTTAACGCCTGGGCCGCGGACTTCGAGACGACGTTCTGGTCGGGCGGCTCGCTGGAAGTTCTCTATGATCGGATCGGGCCGCATCCGAAGGATCCCATGACCGCGGTATTTGTCGCCGCCATGCAGGAGTGGCGACGCTCGGCGGCCAAGGGAATTCGGCCCGTGGACCGACTGGCCGGCGGTCTGCACGAGCGCATCGAACGCGTCATGCAGATCACGGTCACGCGCGAGATGGACCGGGTCGAGCGGTACATGACCTTTCTCGCCTCGACCGGGGCGACGGCGCCGTTCGTCGGATTGTTCGGCACCGTCTGGGGGATCATGAACAGTTTCCAGTCGATCGCGATGTCGAAGAGCACGAGCCTCGTCGTCGTCGCGCCGGGTATCGCCGAAGCGCTGTTCGCCACCGCGCTCGGCCTCCTCGCCGCGATCCCCGCGGTGGTTGCCTACAACAAGCTCTCCAAGGAACTCGACCGTTACGCCGGCCGGCTGGACACGTTCGCGGGCGAATTCTCGGCGATCCTTTCGCGCCAGTCCGAGGAGCACGCCTGAGCATGGCTACATCCTTGCTCCGCCGCGCCGAACAACGCGGGCGGCGCCCCCGCCATCGTCCCATGAGCGACATCAACGTCACCCCCATGGTGGACGTGATGCTGGTGCTTCTCGTGATCTTCATGATCACCGCGCCGTTGCTCACGGTCGGAGTGCCGATCGACCTGCCGCGAACCGAGGCCGCGATCATTCCCGGCCAGGACGAGCCGCTGACCGTGACCGTGGACGCCGAAGGCCGAGTCTATTTGCAAGAGACCGAGATCGACCTTGGCGCGCTCGCGCCCCGCCTCGTCGCGATCGCGGGCAACAATCCGGACGTGCGCATCTTCGTCCGCGGCGATCGGGCCATTAATTACGGCCGGGTGATGGAGGTAATGGGTTCGGTC
>JASMAE010000086.1 GCA_030754475.1 Rhodospirillales bacterium | reverse complement strand
CGGTGTCGGACCTGGCCGCGTGCGTCAGGCCCGCCCAAAGGATCGTGGCCGCGGCTGCGACGGCGGCGACGCGGCGCGCATTCCGACCTCCCATGGTCGCGTCAATCGCGGACGGCCCCAGGCGCGATCTCGACTTCGGCGATCACGGCCGGGGCTCCGTCGCGAAGGGCGTTGAAGAAGCAGCTTCGCCGTCCGGTGTGGCAGGCCACGCCCTTCTGGTCGACCAGCACCAGCAGCGCGTCGGCGTCGCAATCCCAGCGAAGATCCTTCAGCGCCTGGGTGTGGCCCGACGTCTCGCCCTTGCGCCAAAGACTCCGTCTCGATCGCGACCAGTAGCAGACCTGGCGCGTGCGCAAGGTCTCGACGATCGCGTCGGCGTTCATCCAGGCCAGCATCAAAACCTCTCCCGAATCGTGTTGCTGGGCGATCGCGGGAACGAGGCCGTTGTCGTCGAACCGAATGGCGCTTACCACCGCAGTAAACGCCGCAGCTTTCGGGTTGTCGCTCATGGTTTCGGCTCCATCGCGTCGAGGCGCAACGATTCGGCCGATTTCTCGGAACAAGTCAATCGAATGACGCCGCGCCGCCGATCTGCGCGCGGGCCGCTCACGCGGCCCGGTTCATGCGCTCGAATCCCTTGTCCAGGTCCGCGATCAGGTCGTCCGGGTGCTCGAGACCCACGTGGATGCGAAGTCCCGGTTCCGCATGCGGCCACGGGGTCGCGGTGCGCGACCCGCTCGGGTAGGTGGGCACCATCAGGCTTTCGTACCCGCCCCAGCTGAACCCCATGCCGAAAAGCTCCATTTCGTCCAGCATGGCGGTCACGGCGTTCTTCGAGCAATTTTTTAAAACAAGTCCGAAAAGTCCTGAACTTCCAGTGAAATCGCGTTTCCAAACCTCGTGTCCGGGACAGCTCGGAAAGGCTGGATGCAAGAGCAGCTCGACTTCGGGCCGCTGCGCGATCCAGCGCGCGATCGTGAGGCCGTTTTCCTGATGGCGCGGCAGCCGGGCGGCGATGCTGCGCAGCCCCCGAAGGCCTAGGTAGCAGTCGTCGGGACCAGCCGCGTACCCGAGCCGGACCACCGTCGATTTGACCCGCTCGTAAAGTTCTTCGGTCGTGGTCACCGCGCCCAGCATGGCGTCCGCGTGGCCGACGATGTACTTGGTCGCGGCGTGGACGCAGACGTCGACCCCGTGTTCGAACGGCTGGAAGTAGAGCCCGCCGCTCCAGGTATTGTCCATGATCACGGTGGCGCCGGCGGCGTGTGCGGCCGCGGCGATCGCGGGGATGTCCTGGACCTCGAAGGTGATCGAACCGGGCGCCTCGACAAAAACCACTTTCGTCTCCGCGCGCAACAGATTGGCGATGTCGCCGCCGATCATCGGGTCGTAGTACGTGGTCTCAACGCCGAACTCTTTGAGCACCCCGTCGCACATCCGGCCGCGCGTCGGCCCGTAGACGTTGTCGGTGACGAGCACGTGGTCGCCCGCCTTCGCGAAAGTCATCAGCGCGCAGGCGATGGCCGCGAGACCCGAGGGCAACGAGACGCATCGCTCGCCGCCTTCGAGAGCTGCGACCGCGGTCTCGAAGGCCTGGGTCGTCGGCGTCCCGTAACGCCCGTAGCGGACCCCCTCGAAAGGCGAAGACTCGCTCGATTCGAGGGCCGCGACCGTCGGGAAGATGACCGTCGAGGCGTGGTAGACCGGCGGGTTGACGATGCCGAAGTTGGACAGGGGGTCGCGTCCGGCGGTGACGATGCGGGTTTCCTTCTTCATGGGCGGGGTGCTCTATCAAGTTTGGGGGGCATGTGCGAGGAAGCCATATTGGCAGCCGGATCCGGCGCGGGCCAGGGCGTTGTCGCTCGCCCACTCATCCGAAGGCGCCCGAAAGCCTGGGATCGTCGATGAGCACCCGTTCCTGACCCACGGGCACGAACCCGGAGCGCTGGTACATGTTAAGCGCGCGCGGATGGTCGAGGTTGCAGGTGTGGGCCCAGACCCGCTCAGGCCCATAGGTCCACGCCTGGTCCACGATCCAACGCATGAGGTACCGGCCAAGGCCGCGGCCGATGAACTCCGGCGTCAGGCCGAGATAGGCAATCTCGATCTCGGGTTCCCGGCGCCGATCGATCTCGCCGTAGCCCGCGGGAACGCCGCCGACGTAAAGCACGTAGACTTCGACACCCGCGTCGTGGATGACGGCGCTTAGCGCCACGTCGTCCATCAGCCGGCGTTCGTACCACAGCCAGTCGGCGCCGACGGTGTTGTACAGGAATCGGTAGAAGGGAACGCTGGGGCGTTCGGCGCGCATCAGGGCGAGTTTCGAGACCAGTGGAAGCGGCGCCGGGGGCGCACTCGGCGGCTCCGTCATCTCCAAAGTGGTGATGACGCATTCGATCTTGCGGGCGGTCTTGCGGGCTCGTGTCGCCATGTCGGGCTACGAAGCGGTCCGGGGCCGCGGCGTGGTGTGGTGCGCCGGTGTCAGCTTTCGCCGTCCTCGACCGGGCGGGCCGGGCGTAGGGCCTCCAGAATCGCGATGGCGAGTGGTTTGGACATGGGACTCCGCCGTTGCGAGCGGCTGATCACGATGGTCCGCGGATTCCGCCGCCGTCGTCGGGGCCGGACGGGAGATCGCTCGGATCGGTACGTTATCAGTTTTGCCGGACCGGAGCCAAGGGCAGGGACTCACCCGCGCTTACGCGCCGCCGGTCTCGGCCGGAGTCTCGTCCGCGGCGCCCCATTCGGCCCACGAGCCGTCGTAGACGGGCACGTTCTCGTGGCCCAACAGATAAAGCCCAAAGGCGCCGAGCCCGGCGATGACGCCCGAGCCGCAACTGACGACGATGGGCTTGGCGAGATCGAGACCGGCGCCGGCGAAGGCGGCCGCGATCTCGTCTGCGGAGCGGAGCGCGCCCCCGCGTTCGCGGTCCACCAGGCGGACGCCATGAAGATGGACGCTGCCGGGAATATGGCCGTCCTTCTTGACGCCCCAGGGCTCCGATTCGCGCCCCGCGAACGCATCGGCGTTGCGGGCGTCCACGACCTGCTCGGCCCCGGTCTCGAGGTTTGCCAGCATGTCTGCCAAGCCGCGCACCAGGCCGGCGTTCATGCGCGCGGTGAAGTTCGCGGGCGCCGGTGTCGGGCCGCCCGCCTCGGTGGTGCGCCCGTCTGCCAGCCATTTCGCCATGCCGCCGTCGAGGAGCGTCACGTTTTCATGGCCGAAGACGCGGAACATCCACCACACGCGCGCGCCCGCACAGTAGTAGCCGGAGCGGTCGTAGACCACGATCCGGTGGCCATTGCCGAGGCCGAGGGTCGAGACTTGGCGGGCAAACTGCGCAGGCCCGGGGATCTGATGGACGATCGGCGTATCGCGGTCGCAGATCTCGTCGATGTCGAAATGCACGGCGCCGGGGATGTGCGCGTTTTCGAATTCATGGCGCGCGTCGCGGGCGCCGGGGCCGTACCATGTGGCATCGACAACGCGCACGCTCGCGTCGCCCAAGTGCGCGGCCAGCCATTCGGCGCTGACGAGCGCATCAGGATTCACGTACTCCATCGTTCGACCTTCCGGTTGCGGATCACGGGGCGGGGCGGGCGGCGATCCGCGCGGGCGCGCCGTCCGAGCCTTCGATGTTGAGGGCCAGGAACATGAGCTCCACGCGCTGTCCGGCGAGCGCGCGGACGTTGCGCAGGTTCTCGGCGATCAGGACGCCGCGGCTCAAGAGGATATGGTGGACCGGGAAATCGAACACCGCCTCGTCCTTGCGCACGGCCGCGTTGCGCGGCGCGTCCGGGCTTCCGAAGTCGACGCCGAGAAGCTTGACGCGGCGGTCGACGAGCCAACGTGCCGCGTCGTCGCTGAGATAGGGGTGATTGGGGTAATTCTCTTCGTTCGGGCGGTCCGCCCAGCCGGTATCAAGCAGCACCATGTCGCCGGGCTCGAGCGCCGGTTCCTGGGATTCGAAGTCGGCCGCTTCGATGGTCTCGCATGCGCGGCGCTCGATCTGCCACACGACCCCGCTGCCATAGAGCCTGTCGAGGGGGATCTCGTGGAACGCGGGTCCGTCGGCGAGGAAGTGGATGGGCGCGTCCACGTGCGTGCCCGCGTGGCACGACATATGGATCTCGGTCAGGTTGAGCGGATCGGCGGGCAACGATCGGGTTCGGGGAAAGTGGGGCTCGAGATCCTCGTCCCAGTTGGGCATGGCCCTGTTGAGCACGTGGGAGAGGTCGATCCACGCGCCGCTGGCCCGTGGCGCGCGCGCGGCGGGAACGTCTATCCAGCCGGTCCAGCCGGCGGGTCTGGTTTCGGGCGCCTCACACATGCGGGCTCGCTTGCGAATGCAGCGGCGGAAAGCAGGGCGAGTATGGCGGGCGCACAATGCGCGCGCAACTTCGAGCGCGGGCAGGCGGGGTGTGCGCGATCAGGTTTCGACCGGGGTGTCCGGGCGGTTGCCCCACTCGGCCCACGAGCCGTCGTAGATCGCGGCGCCGTCGTAGCCGAGGAGGTGGAGCCCGAAGACGATCACCGCGGCGGTCACGCCCGAGCCGCAGGTGGCGACCACGGGCCGCACGAGATCGACGCCGGCGTCGGCGAACGCCGTCGCGATGCGCTCGGCGGGGCGGAGGCGGAAGTAGTTTTCCGGGTCGTAGAACGCGTTGAACGGCAGGTTGTGGCTTCCGGGAATATGTCCGCGCCTGGCCGTCGGCCGGGGCTCGTCTTCCGCACCCTCGAAGCGGGGGCGAGCACGCGCATCCACCACCTGCTCGGCGCCGCCGTCCAGATTGGCGAGAACTTGGTCCCAGGATCTGACCAGCTCGGGGCGGAACGTCGCAGCAAACGCGCGGCGCGACGGCGCACAGGTTCCGCTTTCGGTCTCGCGTCCTTCGGCGAGCCACGCAGGAAAACCGCCGTCGAGCACGGCCACGTCGTCGGCGCCGAAGGCGCGAAACGTCCACCAAACGCGCGCCGCGGCCATGAAACCGCCATTGGCGTCGTAAACGACGATCCGATCTCCCGTACCGATCCCGAGCCGTTCGACGCACGCGGAAAACCGCGATGCGCTGGGCAGCATGTGGGGAAGCTCGGTCCCGGGTGCGCAAATCTCGTCCACGTCGAAAAACACCGCGCCGGGAATGTGGGCCTGCGCGAACTCGGCGTGCGCGTCGCGCTTCATGGCGGGAAGAAAGAAGCTCGCGTCGATCACGCGAAGCTCCGCCGCGCCTAAGTTGGCCGCCAACCAGTCCGCGCCGACGAGGGCGCGCGAGTCAGGGTGCGCGCTGTCGCCGCGAATGGGCCGATTCTGTGAAAGAGTCATGTCAGTCCAGCCACCGGGGAACCGGCAGGCCGCGTTCGCGCAGGAATTCCGGGTTGAACAGCTTGCTCTGATAGCGGGTTCCATAGTCGCCGAGGATGGTCACGATGACATGGCCGGGGCCGAGCGCGCGCGCGAGCCGGATGGCGCCGGCGACGTTGATGCCGGTGGAGCCCCCCATGCAAAGGCCCTCGTTTTGCAGGAGATCGAAGATGATGGGCAGCGCTTCGGCGTCGGGGATCTGGAAGGCTTCGTCCACGGGCGCGCCCTCGAGATTCTTGGTGATCCGCCCCTGGCCGATCCCCTCGGTGATCGAATCTCCTTCCGCTTTCAGCTCGCCGTGCTTGTAGTAGTTGTACAGCGCGGCGCCCATGGGATCGGCAAGCGCGATGGTGACGGCGGGTTTTCGCTCCTTGAGCGCCATGCCGACGCCGGCGAGCGTGCCGCCGGTGCCGACCGCGCAGACGAAGCCGTCGACCGCGCCATCGGTCTGCTCCCAGATCTCGGGTCCCGTGGTCTCGTAGTGGGCGCGCCGATTGGCGACGTTGTCGAACTGTTGGGCCCAGATCGCGCCGTTGGACTCGGTCGCGGCCAGCTCGTCTGCGAGACGCCCGGAGAGGTGGACGTAGTTGCCTGGATCCTTGTAAGGGACGGCGGGCACCTCGCGCACGTCGGCACCGCAAAGGCGAAGCATGTCCTTCTTTTCCTGGCTCTGGGTCTCGGGAATGACGATGACGGTGCGGTAGC
>JASMAE010000085.1 GCA_030754475.1 Rhodospirillales bacterium | reverse complement strand
TAGAGCGGCGTTCCGAACTCGCTAGCGAGCGCGTCCACGTCGCAGCCGTCGCACCACAGATTGCCGTTGTCGCCGATCCCGAAGAATTCCGAGAAATGGTACGAATACTTCGGATAATCGAGCACGACGGGCCCGCGCTTGGACAGATCAGGCATCTCTCGACTCCCTGGCCGGGCGGGTTGAGCAGAGAAACCCGGAAGCGCGAACCGTATCAGCTTGGCGAAAGCGCGGTCAATCGTCGGGGCCGTTGCCGGGCGCGGCCGTGTGCGTCGATGTGGCCCCGGGGCCGCGTTCGCGAACGGCGATGTAAAAGGCGGAGGCGAAGATGATGGCGCCGCCGATCCAGGTCCAACGGCTCGGCACCTCGGCAAACAGCGCATAGCCGATCGCCGCCGCCCAGATCAGCTTGAGGAAGTCGAGAGGCAACACCGCGGTCACGTCCGCTTCGCGAAAGGCCTGGGCGAGCGCAAGCTGGCCCAGGCTGCCCGACGCGCCGATCGCGAGCAGCCAGGCGAGCGCGCGCGCATCCGGCATCTCCCACATGAACACCGCGAAAAGAAACGAGAACGGCGTCATGAAAACGCCCGTGTAAAGGGTCACGGTTAGGCTGGAATCGGTCCGCGTCAGCGTCTTGATCACGACCATGGTCGCGCCCCAGAAGGCGGCCGAGCCGAGGACCAGCAGCGGGCCCGCGTCGAGCCCGATCGTGCCCGGGCGCACGATGACCAGGACGCCGGAAAAACCGACGATTAAGGCCGCGACGCGGCGGACGCGGATCCTCTCGCCAAGGAGGGCGACCGCCATCACGGTGGTGAACAAGGGCGCGGTGAAGTGTAGTGCCGCGACCGTCGCCAGCGGGGTGAAGCGGAGCGCCGTGAACAAGAACAGCGTCTGGGCCACCTGCAGGGCGCCGCGCAGCGCGTGCATGCCGGTGCGCCGGGTCCGAAGGGGCGCGAGCCCGTATCGGAAAAGGACCGGGACCAGCACCACGAAGCCGAACACCGAGCGGAAGAAGGTGACCATGAAGGGGTGGACGTCGGCGGTGATGTGGCGGATGGCGGCGTTGGTCGCGGCGGCGAACAGCGTCGCCAGCACCATGAACAGAAAAGCGCGCGCGACCGGCGGCCGATACGCGACCACTGTTCGAACGAAATGCGGGATCCTCGGCATGGGGAATCGAAATCGAAAGCGGCTCTTGCGCGATTCGTGCCGAGGCGGGTTCGGCCCGGGCACCTGGGGAAGGCCCGGATCAGGCGGTGCGCGTTTGTCCCGGAGCGAGCTCGGCCACGGCTTCGCCAAGCGCGTCCAGGAATCCGAGAATCGCGCGGTCGTGGCGCGGCACCACCATGACGTGGAGCGAGCGCGGGTCCTGGATTCGCCCCACCAGCCAGCCCTTCACGGCGAGCGCGTCGGCGAGCGCGAAGACGTCGAAGCCGGTCGCTGCGAAGGTGACGACGCAGAAT
>JASMAE010000084.1 GCA_030754475.1 Rhodospirillales bacterium | reverse complement strand
GAGAACCTGAACGCGCTTCTCGAGATGTTCACCCGGCTTTTCCGCGAGCCCATCATCGTCCAGGCGTATCTGCCGGCGGTGCGCGAGGGCGACAAGCGGATCATCCTGATCGAAGGCGAAGCCGCGGGCGCCATCAACCGGGTGCCGCCGCCGGGCGAGGCCCGCGCCAACATGCACGTCGGCGCCCGGGCCGAGAAGTCGGCCCTCGACAAGCGCGACGAGGAAATCTGCGCGGCCATCGGCCCGACGCTGCGCCAGCGCGGGCTCGTCTTCGTCGGCATCGACGTGATCGGCGGTTACATGACCGAGATCAACGTCACCTCGCCGACCGGAATCCAAGAGATCAACCGCTTCGACGACGTCAACCTCGAGAAGCCGATCTGGGACGCCATCGAGGCGCGCCACGCCGACATGCACGGCGTCATGGCCGAGCGCGAGTGATGTCGGGGCGCGGCGAGTGGGCGACGCCGGAGAGGATGGCGGAGCAGGCCGCCACGGGCGAAGGCGTGTTCGGCGCCTACGAGGCCTTCGAGAAGGGGACCGACGAAAAGACCATCGGCGCCCACGGGATCGTCGACGACGCCTACGCCCTGGTCTACGCCCGCAATCTCGTCGACCTCCTTCGCCGCCAGGGTGCGTCTATGGCCGGTCCGATCCTCGACGTGGGCTGCGGCATCGGAACCGTCACCAACGCGATCCGCACGGCGTGCGGGTCCGGGACGGACTGCCAAGGAATCGATCTTTCCGCGTCCGCGATCCGGGTGGCGCGCCGGCGTTACGCCGACTGCGCGTTCCGCGCCGGCTCGGCCGATGACCTCGGAACCTTCGCCGACGGCGCCTTCTCGTTGATCCACGCGCGCGAGTTCTATCCCTTCACCCGGTCGGCGGACGCGGGCTTGCACGCGCGCTTCCTCGCGGAGTTCGCTACCAAGCTCATGCCGGGGGGGTCCGTGGCGGCGGTGCAGATCATCGGGCGCGCCGGCCTCGCCGACAGCCTCGCCGCGCTCGCCAAGCAGGTGCCGGGCCTCGGTTTCGAAAGCGCGGCCCGCCGCGTGATGGTGCCCAACCGCGCTTACCGGCGCCTCGGGCGAACGGTGTACGGAGCGGCGTTTTACGAGATCGTCTCGGCCGCCAGCGCGACTTTCGAAAGCTTCCGCCCGGGGCGCGCGAGCTACGTCTATCTGTTCAGCAAAGCCGCGGTCTGAGGGACGGCGTCCCGTCTTTGCGCTTTATCCGTTTAGTCGGTTAGTCGGCACCGGCCCCGGGGCCGGTGCGATTCCATGTGAGTGGGTAACGCTCTAGGTGGCCGGGGTGGGACAGGCGGCGGCGCCGAGGATGGGCCCGGCCGGAGCCGCTTGGACCAGCACCGCGCAGCCCTCGCCGGGGGCGGGCGCAGCGCGCGGAACGTCGAGCGTGATGGAGCGCCCCTGCCATTCGCCGATGGCGCGGACCTCCCGGACCACATGGGTGTTGGTCAGGGTCTTGCCCTTGTTCTCGCCGCTCCGCACCTCAGTCACGTGCGCGCCAAGGAAGCGCACCAGCAAAACGCGCGCAGCAGCCGGCGCGTCACCCCCGAGCGCGACCTTCAGGCCGCCCACAGGGGCCTCTGAGACGGTGACGCGGACGCGCGGGCGTGCCGTCGCCTGCTGGTGCTCGATCGCGGCGAAAACGTCGTCGCGCCGCGAGCCCGCAACATCGGCGCGCCCGTCGACCACCATCTGCGGGGTGTAGACGGAAGCGGTTCGCCTGATGGCGAGGTTATAGTCCTGCTGGCGGCGTGTGAATTCGGGCGCGGAGAAGACGTCCTTCCACTTGCCGGCGAAGCCGTATACGAGATCGTTCCAGTAATCGACGTGGAACTCGAGCGCGACCACGTCGGCGCGCCCGCTGAGCTCGCCCAGGAAAGCCTCGGCCGGGGGACAGGAATAACAACTCTGCGAGGTGAACAGCTCGACCACCGTCGGCCCCTCGTCGGCGGCCGTCACCGGGCCCGCGAGCCCGAAAGCGAACGCGGCCGTCACCGCAATGGCGTGCGTGAGATGTCTCATCGCCGCGACGTTAGCCAGAAATGCGCTCCGATCCACTCACGCCTGCGTGAGGCGCGCCTAGAGGGCGCGATGGGCGCGGGTGGCGTTCGCCGCGCCTCGCGCTTAAACTCGCGCGCGGTTGCAAGCAGGCGGGGCGGCGATGGTCGCGCGCGTCAACTCGGTGGCGTTTCAAGGAATAAACGTGCTCGACGTGGACGTTCAGGTCCAGATGTCGGACGGCCTGCCCGCGTTCACCATCGTCGGCCTTCCCGACAAGGCGGTGGCCGAAAGCCGCGAACGCGTGCGCGCGGCGCTTGGCGCGCTGGCGTTGGCTTTGCCGCCGAAACGGATCACCGTCAACCTGGCGCCCGCCGATTTGCTCAAGGAGGGAAGCCACTTCGACCTTCCCATCGGCCTCGGGCTGCTGGCCGCCATGGGGGTCTTGCCGGCGGACGAGTTGAGCGAATACACGGCGCTGGGCGAGCTCGCGCTCGACGGCGCGCTTGCGGCCGTGGCCGGGGTGCTACCGGCGGCCGTGCACGCGGGCGCGCGCCGGCGCGGCCTCATCTGCCCGGCGTCGCAAGGACCCGAGGCCGCCTGGGCCGGCGAGGTCGAGATCCTGGCCGCGCCCGACCTTCTCTCCATCGTCAACCACTTCAAGGGAACCCAGGTGCTGACGCCGCCGCAGGCCAAGGTGGTGGCAGCGGGCGAGACCTACCCCGACATGCGCGATATCAAGGGCCAGGAGACCGCGAAACGGGCCATCGAGGTCGCCGCCGCGGGCGGTCACAACCTGCTGATGGTGGGCCCGCCCGGCGCCGGCAAGTCGATGCTGGCGGCGCCGGGCGGGGCTGATGCCGCCCATGGACGCGCGCGAGATCCTGGAAGTGAGCATGATCCACAGCCTGGCGGGCCAGCTCTCGGAAGACGGATTGACGCGCCAGCGCCCCTTCCGCGACCCCCATCATTCGGCCTCGGTCCCGGCGATCGTCGGCGGCGGCGCGCGCGCCCGGCCCGGCGAGGTGTCGCTCGCGCACCTGGGCGTCTTGTTCCTCGACGAGCTGCCCGAGTTCCAGCGCGCCGCGCTGGAGGCGTTGCGCCAGCCCCTCGAGACCGGGCGCGCCACGGTGGCCCGCGCCAACGCCCACGTGAGCTATCCGGCGCGCATCCAACTGGTGGCGGCCATGAACCCGTGCCGCTGCGGCTATCTCGCCGATCCCGCCCAGGCGTGCGCGCGGGTGCCCAAGTGCGCGATCGAGTACCAATCCAAGATCTCGAGTCCCCTTTTTGACTGCATCGATCTGCACGTGGACGTGCCGGCGGTCGAGGCCGCCGATCTCTCCCTGCCGCCGCCGGCCGAAACCTCGGCCGACATCGCAGACCGCGTCGCCGCCGCCGTTGGTGTCAGCGGCCGAGCCGGTAATGGTCGAAGCCGTCTCGACGTAGCTCAGGCTGTTCGCGGTCTCGGACAACGTGCCCGAGGTGCCGAGGCCGAAGTCGGCGTCGGACAGCAGGAACGAATCGAGCGCGGCTTCGAAGTCGAAAATGGAATCGGTGCCTAAGGACTGGGCCCGGGCAAAGGTTCCTTGCGTGCCGGCGCCGCCCTGGAAGCCGAACACGTCGGCGCCGACGCCGCCCCTAAGCTGGTCGATGCCCTGGCCGCCGAAAAGGGTGTCGTTGCCGGTATCGCCCAGCAGCGTGTCAGCGCCGCCGCCGCCCGTCAGCGTGTCGTTGCCGCCTCGTCCGTCGAGGGAGTTGGCGCCCGCGTTCCCGGTCAGCGAATCGGCGACCCACGAGCCGGCCACGTTGTCGAAGGCGAACAAGGTGTCGGTGCCGATAGCGGAACCGGTGGCGCTTCCGGACGAGGACCCGTCGACACTGCCGAGCGTGACGCTCACGCCCGAGGAGTCGTCGCGGTAGGAAAGCGAGTCGATGAAGGCGCTGGCGCCAGCGGTGTCACCGATTCCCGCGTCGCCGCGAAAGGTGTCGGAATCGGCGCTGGATTCGGCTCCCAAGACCACGTCGTTGCCGTCACCGCCGACGATCGAATCGACGCCGTTTCCACCTTCGAGGCTATCGGCGCCCGTGCCCCCGACCAGGGTGTCGTCGCCGAGTCCGCCGAAGAGCGTGTCGTTACCCGCTCCGCCGTCGATGAAGTCGTTGCCCGGGTTCGAGGAATCGCCGAGGAAGAAGTTGAGATCCTCCAGAACGCCCACGTCGTCGGGGACGTCACCGTCGACCAGGTCGTCGCCAGGGCCACCGAAGATGGTGTCGTTGCCCGAGCCCCCCGAAATCGCGTCGTTTCCGCCCGACGCCCCGAACGACGGGCTGGTCAGGGGATTGCCGACGTTGTTGACCGCGGGATCGAAGTTCTGGGGCAGATCGGCGTAGATGTAGTCGTCCCCTTCGCGGCCGGCGATGGCGTCGCTCGACGTCTCGTTGGGCACGACGATGAAGTCGGCGCCGGACGTGCCGGCGATGAAGTTATCGGCCTCGCTGAGCTGCGACGGCTGCGCCTCGTCTTCGCGGTCGTCATCGAAGAAGGGGTCGTCCGGATTGAATTCGCCCTCGAAGCCGGCGAACCCGAACGGATCGAAGCCGGCGAAGCCGAACGGGTCGGGGCCGCCAAACCCGAAGGGGTCGAGGCCATGGAACTCGAACGCCCCGAAGTCGCCATCGAAACCGAAATCGCCGCCCAGATCGGGGCCGAAGCCGACGCCGAACGCGGCCGAGAAGACCCCTCCGCCACCCTGTCCGGCGAGGTCGCCAAGCGCGCCAGCGAAGATCGAGGCGCGCGGATCATCGGTTCCATCGGGACCGCCCGGTCCTGTCTGCCCGTCCGGCCCGGCAGGTGATTGCGGACCGCCGGGTCCCGGCTGTGCGTCGCCGAACTCCTGATCGCCGGGCTCACCGCCTGGCGGACCCCCGGCCGCGGCCATGGCGGCGGCCATCGCCTGTTCGGGACTGGCGCCGGCGGCGAGCGCGGCTTGGTATGCGGCCTCGGCGGCGGCGACCGCCTCGGCGACCTCCTCGGGCGGAGCGCCGTGGGCGATCGCCTGGTCGGCCGCCCCGTCAGCGGCGGCCGAAAAGGCGTCCACGACGGTGGCCCCAACCCCGGTTTCGTCGGCGAACGCATCCGCCGCCGCCTGTTCCTCAGGCGACGCGTCCGGATCCTCGGGGCCGAGTTCCGCGAGTTCGCCGTCGGGGCCGAATTCGCCTTCCTCACCTTCCGCCAGCGGATCGCCCTCTTCCGGCGGCCCTCCTTCGACGAGTTCGCCCTCGAGCGCCACCTCGTCTAAGTCCTCGCCAGCCGCTTCGCCGTCGGCGTCGGGCCCAATCTCTTCAGCGCCGCCGGGACCCTCGTCCGTGGTCCCTTCTTCGCCTTCGCCGCCGCGCTCGGCGGCGGGGCGCGAAGACGAAAGCGTCTGCAAGGTGGCGCCGAACTGTTGGTCGATTTGATCGGCCGTCATCGTGGTCGGCGGTGGCGGCGACTGGAAGAAGCTCGTGACCGTGGTCGTCTGGCCGATGCCGCTCAGCACCTGCACGCCGGCGGCATTCGCCACCACGATCTCGCCGACCGAGCCGTCATCGTCGGCGAGCAGGGTGATGGTGCTGTCCTCGCCCTCGGCGGACGCGCGGCCCGCGACCTTGGTCCCGCGGATGCCGATGTTGGCGACTGGCGTCTGGATCGTCATGGCATCCGCGCCGGTCTTGGCGATCTGGCCACTGACGAAGGTGAAGATGCCTTGGACCACGGAAAAAACCGCCGCGCCAATCTGGGTGTCGGGGTCGTAGACGAGCTCGTCCATGACCATGCGGCCGCTCTCGCCCAAGGAAAACGTCGTGTCGTCGGAGAACACGATTCCGATCGAGGCGTCGGCCTCGGTCTCGACCACGTCGCCCTGGAATACCGGTGTCCCGTTCTCGGCCCGCGCTTGGGTGCCGTCGCTCCGGGTCAGGATCACTTCGCCGGCGACGACGCGCACCTGGCCGATGGGGAGCAAATCGAGGGCGGGTCCGGCCTGTGCGAGTTCGCCCGGCGCGATCGGCCCGGCCAGTTTCTGGGCGAGATCGGGGGTGATTTGGGCGCCGCCTTCGGTCGCGAGCACGGGCGGTTCGGGGGCTGCGAAATAGCCGCGAACGAGCACGGTTTCGCCGTCCGGTCCGACGAGAACGAGGTCGGGCCCCTGGCGCACGAAGTCCGCGACCAGCAGCATGTGCCCGCCGGGCACCACCACGGTCTGGCCGGCGGCCTCGATAACGACGTCGAATTGGCCGTTCTGGCTCAGGAACCCCGGAGCAACGGGACTCACGGTCGATTTGCTCATCACGTTCCGTACATCGAACTTGGTCAGCTCGTTAGCAACTGCGCACATTTCCTGGGGCGCGCGTCCACCACGTACGATTCTATTCCTTTGGGGGCGGCCGCGATGTGACGGCGATCACGCGGCCCTGATACTAGCCGGGCGGAGTCAACAAATGCTTAAGCGGGCTTGCCCGCGAGCATCGGGCCCAAATCCGCTTGGCCGAAGATGTGAACGTGGAAATGGGGCACTTCCTGGCGGGCGTTGGCCCCGTGATTGGCGAGAATCCGATAGCCCGCCGCGGTGAGCGCAAGCGCGCGCGCGACCGCGCCGACGGCGCGGAAGAAACCGGCGATTTCGGCCTCGCTCGCGTTCGCCGAGAAGTCGTCCATGGACCCGTAGGCCCCCTTGGGGATGACGAGCACGTGGACCGGCGCCTGCGGATTGATGTCGTGAAACGCCAACGCGTACTCGTCCTCGTGAACCTTGGAGCACGGGATCTCGCCCCTGAGGATCTTGGCGAAGATGTTGTTCGAATCGTAGGCCATGCGCACCACCCCACTCGCGCGTTTCGTCTCAGCCCGTTTCCGTGTCCGCTTTCGCTTGTCGTCCGGACGGCGCCCCTTCGCGCTTGCGAAGCTCGGCCCAGACGTCGTCCGGCGTGATCCCGACCTCGGCCCACAGAACCATCAGGTGGTAAAGGAGATCGGCGCTCTCGGCAGCGAGCCTCTCAGGCGTCTCCACGAGCGCCGCGACGATCGCCTCGGTCGCCTCTTCGCCCACCTTCTGGGCGATCTTTCCCCGGCCCTTGGCGAACAGGCGTGCGGTATTCGAGGTCTCGGCATCGCCCCCGCGGCGGCTGCGGATCACCTCGAAGACGCGCTCCAGCACGCTCGCGCCGGAAACGGGGTCGGTCATCGTCCCTCGTCCGCGCCATCGGCTCGCACCGGGACGCCCGCCGCCCCCATGAAGGCCTTGGCCTCGCCGATGGTATAGGTTCCGAAATGAAAGATCGAGGCCGCCAACACCGCGCTCGCATGGCCCTCGATGACGGCCTCGACCAGATGATCGAGGGTGCCCGCGCCGCCCGACGCGATCACCGGGACGCCGATCGCATCCGCGATCGCGCGCGTCAGCACGATATCGAACCCGTCTCGGGTTCCGTCGCGGTCCATGGAGGTGAGCAGGATCTCGCCGGCGCCAAATTCGGCCAGGCGCTGCGCCCATCCGACCGCCTCGATGCCGGTCGGCCGGCGACCGCCGTGGGTAAAGACCTCGAACCGGCCGGGACCGCCGGCTTTGGCGTCGATGGCGGCGACGATGCACTGGCTTCCGAACTTCTCCGCCGCCTCGCGCACGAATTCGGGCCGTTCGACCGCGGCGGTGTTGATGGAGACCTTGTCGGCGCCCGCGAGAAGGAGACCCCGGATGTCATCGATCGTTCTGACGCCGCCGCCGACGGTGAGCGGCATGAAGCATTGGTCGGCGGTTCGGCGCACCACATCGAGGATGGTGTCCCGCGCCTCGACGCTGGCGGTGATGTCGAGGAAGCAGAGCTCGTCGGCGCCGTGGCCGTCATAGATGCGCGCCTGCTCCACGGGATCGCCCGCATCCACCAAATCGACGAAGTTGACTCCCTTGACCACGCGGCCCCGGTCCACGTCCAAACACGGAATGATCCGCGCCTTCAGCACGATGCGTGGTCCCTCATGCCGGGGCTTCCGTGAATAGCCGGACCGCCTCGGCCACGCCCACGCGGCCTTCGTAGATCGCGCGCCCAACGATAACGCCGGCGAGAAGACCTTGGCCCTTGCGTTTGAGCGCCTCGAGATCGGCGAGCGAGCCGACGCCGCCCGAGGCGATGACCGGAATCGAGATCGCGCGCGCCAATGCGATCGTCGCCTCGATGTCCGGCCCCTCCATGGTGCCGTCGCGGGCGATGTTGGTGCGGATCGCGGCGGCGACGCCCGCGTCCTCGAACGCGCGTGCGAGCTCGTATTCGTCGAGGCTCGAGGTTTCGGCCCAGCCCTCGACGGCGATGCGCCCGTCGCGCCCGTCGAGGGCGACCGCGATTCGTCCGGGGAACGCGCGGCAGGCCGCCTTGACGAGCTCGGGCGAGCGGGCGGCCGCGGTCCCCAACACTACGCGCGCCACGCCCGCGCTCAGCCAGTCCTCGATGGTCGCGAGCTCGCGGATGCCGCCACCCAATTGTACCGAGATCGAAACGGCCTCCAGGATCCGGGCGACGGAGCCCGCGTTGACCGGACGGCCCGTGCCGGCGCCGTTCAGATCGACCACGTGCAGCCACTTGCACCCGGACTCGGCGAAGGCGCATGCTTGGGCTGCGGGATCGTCGTTGAAGACGGTCGCCCGGTCCATGTCGCCCTGTACCAGCCGCACGCACTGTCCGTCCTTCAGATCGATTGCGGGAAAGAGAATCATTCCGGTTCCGATACGTGAAATCGTCACATCTGGTCCGGTCGCGCCTCAGGGCCGCCAGCGCAAGAAGTTGGCGATAACGGCGAGGCCCGTGGCCTGACTTTTTTCCGGGTGGAACTGGGTGCCGACGAGGTTGTCTCGGCCGATCGCGGCCGTCATCTCGCCGCCGTAGTCCACGCTTGCGATCACGTTCGCCGGGTCTTCGCAAACGAAGCCGTAAGAGTGCACGAAATAGACATGCGCCCCTTCGGCGATACCTTTGAACACGGGATGGGCCGGGGAAAGGATGAGTTCGTTCCAGCCCATGTGGGGAACCTTGAGGGTCGCGTCGCCGGGCATCAAGGCCACAACTTCGCCGCCGATCCACCCCAGGCCTGCGTGGTCGCCGTGCTCGCGCCCGACGCGCGCCATCAGCTGCATGCCGACGCAAATGCCGAGGAAGGGCGTGCGCCCGCGGACGACGACGTCTTCAAGCGCTTCGCGCATTCCGGAAAGGGATTCGAGCCCGCGCATGCAATCGGCGAACGCGCCGACGCCCGGAAGAACCACGTGGCTCGCGCGCCGGATGTCGTCTGCGTCGGCCGAGACCGTGACGGTGAAGCCGAGGTCAGCTTCGGCGTTGGCGCGCTCGAAGGCCTTCTGCGCCGAACGCAAATTCCCCGATCCATAGTCGACGATGACGACGTTCATGGCGCGTACATCGCCGCACGAAGCTCGGCCGCGAGCTCGGGACGGGATTCGAGAAAGCGGCGCTCGGCCGAATCGCGATCGTCCGCGGCAACCACGCCGGCGTCTGCGAATTCCTGCCGGGCGAGGGCCCAGCGTCGCAAGTCGTTGGCAAGGTTGCCGATGATGACGGCCACGCCGAGCGAGACCGCCGCCCGGCTCACGGGGTCGGAGGCGAAGGCGGCGAGTGCCCAACTCAACGCCGCCTCGACCGAGAAAATGGCGATCGCCACGATCCACAGACGGTGCCAAAGCGCCCAAAGGAAGGAGAACAAGAAGGCCGGCCAGCAGAACCCCTCCTTGACGAGCGCGAGGTCGCGATCCACATCAAGGCCGTGGCGGCGCAAATGAACCGTAAAGACGCGCATGGTCCTCGAACCCTCCGCGCCGATCAAAGGGAGCCGCCGAGAACTCCCTTGGTCGACGGGATCTCGTCGGCGCGGCGCGGGTCCACCTCGACGGCCTCGCGGAGCGCCCGGGCAAGCCCCTTGAAACAGGATTCGACAATGTGGTGGGAGTTCT
>JASMAE010000083.1 GCA_030754475.1 Rhodospirillales bacterium | reverse complement strand
CCCTTCTCCGAACTCGGTCTGATCGTCGTCGACGAGGAACATGACGGCGCCTTCAAGCAGGAGGACGGCGTCATCTACAATGCCCGCGACATGGCCGTGGTGCGTGCCCGGCTTGAGGGCATTCCCGCCGTTCTCGTCTCGGCCACGCCATCGCTCGAGAGCGCCGTCAACGCGTGGCAGGGGCGCTACGCAGTCCTCCATCTTCCGAACCGCCACGCCGAAGTCCCGCCGCCCGAGGTGCGGCCCGTCGATATGCGCGTCGACGGCCCCGCCGCCAACACGTGGCTGTCCCACCCGCTGCGCGAGGCGTTGGCGGAATGCCTGGCCGGCGGCGAACAGGCCATGCTGTTTCTCAACCGGCGCGGCTACGCGCCATTGACGATCTGCCGGGCCTGCGGCCATCGCATGGGCTGTCCGAGCTGCTCCGCCTGGCTGGTCGAACATCGTCTGGTTGGCCGGCTCCAATGCCATCACTGCGGATTCGCCCTTGCCATCCCACGGCACTGCCCGGCATGCGACGGCGAAGATATGCTGGCCGCCTGCGGACCGGGCGTCGAACGCCTCGCCGAAGAGGTGCTGGCGCTGCACCCCGAGGTGCGGATCGCGCTCGCGGCCAGTGACACGCTCACAGGGCCGCACGCCGCCGGCAAACTGGTCCAAGCGATCGAGGACCACGAGATCGATCTCATCATCGGGACCCAGATCGTCGCCAAGGGCTACCATTTCCCGATGCTGACCCTGGTCGGGATCGTGGATGCCGATCTCGGGCTTGCGGGCGGTGATTTGCGCGCCGCCGAGCGCAGTTTTCAGATCCTCTATCAGGTTGCGGGCCGGGCCGGCCGCGGCGCGCGATTGGGAAGGGTCCTGGTGCAGACCTACGCGCCCGAGCATCCCGTTATGGCGGCCCTGATCGACCGCGACCGCGACCGCTTCCTGCGCGCCGAGGCGGACCAAAGGCGAGACGCCGGCATGCCGCCCTTCGGACGACTGGCCGCGATTATCCTTTCCGGCCCCGTTGAGGCCGACGTAGACGAGGCCGCCTCGCGCCTTCAAAGGGCGGCGCCCGGCGGCGGCGGCATCACGGTGCTCGGTCCGGCGCCCGCGCCGCTGGCGCTCCTGCGCGGCCGCTACCGCCGGCGGTTCCTGCTCAAGGCGCGGCGCGACCTGGCCGTTCAGGCGCCGATTCGCGCCTGGCTTTCGCGCGCCCCCCTCGCCTCCTCGATCCGGGTTCAGATCGACATCGACCCGTACAGCTTTCTTTAGAGCACACTCAGACCAGATTGAATCAATTTGACCGGAGTGTGCTCTAGGGGATGCTTGCGCCTGGGCCGCGTTTCTTCGCGGTTTGCGTCGCACGATTGAAACCGGCGGCGGATGCGCAAAAATCGCTGTTTTCCAGGGGTTACGAGACCTCGGAGGCCGGGTTGCAAGGCCCTGGGGAGTGTGCTAGGAAGACTCGGCTTTGAGGCCCCGAAACCGTTTCCGGGTCAAGGGAAGAGGCGTTCTCGGGGCCCCCGCGGGCTCCTTCACGCTTTTTGGACTCTCGATCAGGAAGAAACCGAGGTGTCACCGGCAACCACTGGCGCCACGGACCTCGCGGGTCGATATGCGACCGCGTTGTTCGAACTGGCCGAGGCCGACGGCGTTCTCGACAGCGTTGCCGACGATCTCGGGCGCCTCGATCACATGATCGCCGAGAACGACGACCTTCGCCGGACGATCCGTTCGCCGGTCGCCGCGCGTGCGGACCAGGCCCGGGCGATGACGACCATTATGGAAAAGGCCGGAATGGGTGATCTTTCGACGCGCTTCGTCGCCATGGTCGCGGGCAATCGAAGGCTATTCGCGCTCGCCTCCATGATATCGGCCTACCGCGACCGCGTCGCCCGGCACCGCGGCGACGTGAGCGCCAGCGTTGTCTCGGCCGCCGCGCTCAGCGAGCACCAGCTCAAGGCGCTGGCGGCGTCCTTGAAGAAAGCGTTGGGCGTCACCGTGTCGGTCGACGCCCGCGTCGATCCCGGAATTCTCGGCGGACTCAAGGTCCGGGTCGGATCGAGGCTGGTGGATGGTTCTCTAAGCGGCAAGCTGCAACGGCTGCGTTTCGCCATGAAGGGTGTTGGGTGATGGATATTCGGCCCGCGGAAATTTCTGCAATCCTCAGGAAACAGATCGCCAATTTCGGTGCTGAGGCGGAAGTCGCCGAGATCGGCCAAGTGTTGTCGGTCGGCGACGGGATCGCCCGGATCTACGGGCTCGACACCGTGCAGGCCGGCGAGATGGTCGAGTTCCCGGGTGGCATCATGGGGATGGCCCTCAATCTCGAGACCGACAATGTCGGTGTCGTGATCTTCGGTGACGACCGCACGATCAAGGAAGGCGACACTGTCAAGCGCACCCGTTCGATCGTCGACGTTCCCGTGGGCAAGGGGCTGTTGGGCCGGGTGGTCGACGGCCTCGGCAACCCCATCGACGGCAAGGGCCCCATCGTCGATGCGGTGCGGTCCCGGATCGAGGTCAAGGCGCCCGGCATCATCCCACGCCGCTCCGTGCACGAGCCGATGCAGACGGGGCTCAAGGCGATCGACAGCCTGATCCCCATCGGTCGCGGCCAGCGCGAGCTTATCATCGGCGACCGCCAGACGGGCAAAACCGCGATCATCATCGACACCATCGTCAACCAGAAAGGCATCAACGAGGCCGCGGGAAGCGAATCGGAAAAGCTTTTCTGCATCTACGTGGCGATCGGACAAAAACGCTCCTCCGTCGCCCAGATCGTCAAGACGCTCGAGGAACACGGGGCGATGGAATACTCGATCGTCGTCGCCGCGACCGCGTCCGAGCCGGCGCCGCTCCAGTTCCTGGCGCCGTACACCGGCTGCACCATGGGCGAATTTTTCCGCGACAACGGCATGCACGCTGTGATCTTCTACGATGACTTGTCCAAGCACGCGGTCTCGTACAGGCAGATGTCGCTCCTGTTGCGCCGCCCGCCCGGGCGCGAGGCCTATCCGGGCGACGTCTTCTATCTGCACTCGCGTCTCTTGGAACGCGCCGCGAAGATGAACGAAGACTTCGGCGGCGGGTCCCTGACCGCGCTTCCGGTGATCGAGACCCAGGCGAACGACGTATCCGCCTACATCCCCACCAACGTGATCTCTATCACGGACGGCCAGATCTTCCTCGACACCGACCTCTTCTTCTCGGGCATCCGCCCGGCCATCAACGTCGGCCTGTCAGTCTCCCGGGTGGGTGGCAACGCTCAGATCAAGGCGATGAAGCAGGTCGCCGGCACGCTCCGACTCGCTCTGGCGCAGTACCGGGAGATGGCAGCCTTCGCGCAGTTCGCTTCCGATCTCGACAGGGCCACGCAGTCGATGCTGACCCGA
>JASMAE010000082.1 GCA_030754475.1 Rhodospirillales bacterium | reverse complement strand
CTTCGTCATCTGCATCACCAATCCGCTGGACGCCATGGTGTGGGTGCTGCGCGAGGCCTCGGGCCTGCCCCACAACCGCGTGGTCGGCATGGCGGGCGTCCTCGATTCGGCCCGCTTCCGCACCTTCCTGGCCGCCGAGATGAACGTCTCGGTCGAGGACGTGAGCGCCTTCGTGCTCGGCGGACACGGCGACACCATGGTGCCTTCGGTCCGCTATTCGGCGGTCGCCGGAATCCCGCTTCCCGACCTCGTCAAGATGAAGTGGATCACGCAAGCGCGTCTCGACGAGATCGTTCAGCGCACCCGCGACGGCGGCGCCGAGATCGTCGGCCTTTTGAAGACCGGCTCGGCTTTCTACGCGCCCGCGAGCGCGGCGGTCGAGATGACCGAATCCTATCTCAAGGACAAACGCCGGGTGCTGCCGTGCGCGGCCTACCTCCGGGGCGAATACGGGGTCAAAGGGCTTTACGTCGGCGTGCCCTGCATCATCGGCGCCAAGGGGGTCGAGCGCGTGGTCGAGGTCAAGCTCGACGCAAGCGAGAGGGCGCAGTTCCGCAAGTCGGTGGCGGCCGTGCGCTCGCTGATCGAGGCGACCCGGGCCTTGCGCCGGACCGCGGCCCGACAGCGATGAGCGAGGGGAATCCGACCGACGTCCTCGATCCCGGTTGGGGCGGACGCACGTAGGGTGTCGGATTGAACATTCACGAATACCAGGCGAAACAACTGCTGGCCAAGCACGGCGTCGCGGTGCCGCGCCGCACCCGCGCCGATACCCCGGCCGAGGCGGAAGCGGTGGCCAAGGAGCTGGGCGGCCCGGTTTGGGTGGTCAAGGCGCAGATCCACGCCGGCGGCCGCGGCAAGGGCGGCGGCGTCCGGGTGGTCAATTCGATCGACGACGTGCGCGCCGCGGCCAAGGACATGCTGGGCATGAAACTGGTGACGCACCAGACCGGACCCAAGGGCAAGGAGGTCAAGCGCGTCTACATCGAGGACGGCTGTGACATCGATCGCGAGCTTTACGTCGCGGCGCTGGTGGACCGGGCGCTCGCCGAGATCACCTTCATCGCCTCGACCGAAGGCGGCATGGACATCGAGGAGGTGGCGGCGACGGCGCCTGAGAAGATCCTGCGCGTCGCCATCGACCCCGCCGTCGGAATGCAAGCCTATCACGCCCGCAAGCTCGCCTTCGGGCTTGGGCTCGGCGGCACCCAGGTGGGGTCCGCGGTCCGGTTCCTGAGCGCCATGTACGCGGCCTTCACGACCCTGGACGCCAGTCTGGTCGAGATCAACCCAATGGTGGTCACCGGCGCCGACGAGCTGATCGCGCTCGACGCCAAGATGAACTTCGACGACAACGCGCTGTTCCGCCACAAGGACATCGAGGAGCTGCGCGACGAGGACGAGGAAGACCCGGCCGAGATCGAGGCGGCGCGCCACGACCTCAACTACATCAAGCTCGACGGCAACATCGGCTGCATGGTGAACGGCGCCGGGCTCGCCATGGCCACCATGGACATCATCAAGCTCTACGGCGGCGAGCCGGCCAACTTTCTCGACGTCGGCGGCGGCGCCACCCGCGAGCGCGTGACCGAGGCCTTCAAACTGATCCTCTCGGACGCCAACGTCGAGGGGATCCTGGTCAACATCTTCGGCGGAATCATGCGCTGCGACGTGATCGCCGAAGGGGTCGTGGCGGCCGCCCGCGAGGTCAGCCTCGACGTGCCCTTGGTGGTCCGCCTGGAGGGAACCAACGTCGAGATCGGCAACGAGATCCTTTCGCGATCGGGTCTTGCCATCGTTTCCGCCTCCGACCTGGCGGACGCCGCCGAGAATATCGTCGAGGCGGTCAAGGAGGCGGCATAGATGGCCGTTCTGATCGGGTCCGAGACGAAAGTCATATGCCAGGGGTTCACGGGCGCCCAGGGGACGTTCCATTCCGAGCAGGCCATCGCTTACGGCACCAAGATGGTCGGCGGCGTCACCCCGGGGAAAGGCGGCAGCACGCATCTTGATCTGCCGGTCTTCGACACCGTCGCCGACGCGGTCGCCAAAACGGGCGCCGACGCGTCGGTCGTCTACGTCCCGCCGCCGTACGCGGCGGACGCGATACTCGAAGCCGTCGATGCGGGCGTTCCCCTGATCGTCTGCATCACCGAGGGTATCCCGGTTATCGACATGGTGCGCGTCAAACGCGCGCTCAAGGGCACGTCGAGCCGGCTCGTCGGGCCGAACTGCCCGGGCGTGATCACGCCCGGCGCCTGCAAGATCGGAATCATGCCCGGACACATCCACGCGCCAGGCCGAGTCGGGATCGTTTCGCGCTCGGGCACGCTCACCTACGAGGCGGTGGCGCAGACGACGGCGGTGGGTCTCGGCCAATCCACCTGCATCGGGATCGGCGGCGATCCGGTCAATGGAACCAGCTTCGTCGACTGCCTGGAGATGTTCTTGGCCGACGACGAGACCGAAGCCATCATCATGATCGGTGAGATCGGCGGTACCGCCGAGGAGGAGTCGGCCGCGTTCATCAAGGCTTCCGGAACCGACAAGCCGGTGGTGGGGTTCATCGCCGGCATGACGGCGCCGCCGGGCCGGCGCATGGGCCACGCCGGCGCGATCATCGCCGGCGGCAAGGGCGGCGCCGCCGAGAAGGTCGAGGCCCTTCGCTCAGCCGGAATCCACGTCGCCGTTTCGCCCGCCGCGATCGGCGGCACCATGGCCGACGCCCTCAAGCGATGAGGGCGCACCCGGGGACCAGCGGCGCGGCGCCGCATCTCATCGAGCCATGACGACGCCAACGGACACTTTCCTTACCGGAACCAACGCGGTCTTCGTGGCCGAGCTCTACGAGCGCTTCCACGCCAATCCGGGCTCGGTGAATCCGAGCTGGGCGGCGTTCTTCACCGAGCTTGGCGACGACGGCCCAGCGGTCCTCGCGGACTATCGCGGCGCCAGCTGGGCGCCGTCCGACGCCGGCATCATCGGCCGCGACGCAGACGGCAACGACGGTGGCGCCGGGACGGGCCCGCCGACGCCGGCGACGTTTGCGCGCGGCCTGGCCGAGCGGTTCGGCGCCGACCAGGTTCGCGCCGCGACCCTGGATTCGATCCGCGCGCTCATGATGATCCGCGCCTACCGGGTGCGCGGCCACCTGATCGCGCGCTTCGATCCCCTGGGCCTCGAAGGACGAACCCATCACCCGGAGCTCGACCCCCGGAGCTACGGTTTCTCGGACGCCGACTTGGATCGGCCGATCTTCATCGATTACGTACTCGGCCTCGAGACGGCGACGCTCAGCGAGATCACCAAGGTCCTCAAGGAGACCTACTGCGACACCATCGGCGTCGAGTTCATGCACATCCAGGAGCCCGAGGAGAAGGCCTGGATCCAGCGCCGTATCGAAGGCATCCGCAACCAGACCCAATTCACCCTTCAGGGCAAGCGCGCAATCCTGGAACGCCTCGCCGAGACCGAGGGGTTCGAGATGTTCCTCGATCGCAAGTACACCGGCACCAAGCGGTTCGGGATCGGCGGCGGCGAAGCCATTATCCCGGCCTTGGAGCAGATCCTGAAGCGCGGAAGCCAACTCGGTATCAGGGACGTGGTCCTCGGCATGTCCCACCGCGGCCGCTTGAACGTGCTGGCCCAGGTCATGAAAAAGCCCTATGTCGCGATCTTTTCCGAGTTCCACGGCGCTGCCGTAAATCCCGAAGACATCCAGGGATCGGGCGATGTGAAGTATCACCTGGGCACGTCGGCCGACCGGGTCTTCAACGGCAACGCCGTCCACCTTTCGATGACCGCCAATCCCTCGCATCTGGAGGCAGTCAACCCAGTGGTCGTCGGCAAGGTGCGGGCCAAGCAGTCGCAGGCGGGCGACAAAGCGCGCGAGCTGGTCATTGGTCTGTTGATCCACGGCGACGCGGCGTTCGCCGGCCAGGGGCTGGTGCCCGAGACGCTGGATCTCTCGCAGCTGCGCGGCTACCGAACCGGCGGCACGATCCACTTTATCGTCAACAACCAGATCGGCTTCACGACCGCGCCCGCCAAATCGCGATCGTCGCCCTATCCGTCGGATACTGCCAAGGGAATTCAGGCTCCCATCTTCCACGTCAACGGCGACGACCCCGAGGCGGTCGTCCACGTCGCACGCATCGCCACCGAGTTCCGCCAGGAGTTCAAGCGCGACGTGGTCATCGACATGTTCTGTTACCGGCGCCACGGCCACAACGAGGGCGACGAGCCGTCCTTCACCCAGCCCATCATGTACCGCGTCATCAAGGATCACCCGCGATCCCGCGAGATTTACGCCCGGCGGCTGATCGAGGAGCGCGTCGTCACCGAGCCCGAGGCCGACAAGATGGTCGCCGACGTAAGCAAGCGCCTCGAGCACGAATTCGAGGCGGCATCCGCCTACAAGCCGAACAAGGCCGACTGGCTGGAAGGCCAGTGGAAGGGGCTGGTCCAGCTCGCC
>JASMAE010000081.1 GCA_030754475.1 Rhodospirillales bacterium | reverse complement strand
CGGACCGTGCGGCGCCCGTGCGGCGGCCGCGACTTCGGCCGCGATTTCGGCGCGCGTGCAGAAACACGGATAGAGCACGCCGAGCGCCTCGAGTGCGTCGATGGCGCGGGCGTAATCCGCCATGTGATCCGACTGGCGGCGAGCGGGCTGCTCCCATTCGAGCCCTAGCCACGTCAGATCCTCGATTGCCGCGCGTTCGTATTCGGGCCGGCAGCGACCCCGGTCGATGTCCTCGATCCGAAGCAGGAACCGCCCCCCCGTCTCACGGGCGCGCGCGGCGGCAAACACCGCCGCATACCCATGTCCCAGGTGAAGATAGCCGGTTGGGCTCGGCGCGAAACGGGTGACGACGGGCGTGGTCGCGATCATGGGGTGACAATACCATGGCCCCTGAACGAGAGCGGATCGCTGCCGATTGGAACGGCGATGCGGTTGCAATCGACGGCGTGAATCCGCTCTATATCAATCAGATAGACCAGATTCACGTGGCCGGCGGATCGCTGAAAGCGATTCCGGCCGACCACGATCTGGTCTAGGACTCCGGACTCGAAGAGGTGAGGGCATGGCGAAACCGACGCCCGACGCGCTGGACGGACCGAAGCTCGCGCCCCGCTCGGGACGCACTCCGAAGCAGCTCGTCGTGCTGTTGCACGGTCTCGGCGCCGACGGAAACGACCTGATCGGTTTGGCGCCCGCGTTTGCCGAGGTGTTGGCCGATGCGGCCTTCCTCTCGCCCCACGCCCCCTTTCCCTACGACATGGCACCCTTCGGCCGGCAGTGGTTCAGCGTTAGCGACTTCCAACCCGATGCGCGCCTCGCCGGTGTTCGGGACGCTGCCCCCATCCTCGATTCCTTTCTCGATGCGATCCTCGCCGAGTACCGGCTGGAGGCCGGGGCGCTCGCGCTCTTCGGTTTCTCGCAAGGCGCCATGATGGCGCTCCACGCCGGCCTCAGGCGCGCGGAACCGATCGCCGGAATCCTCTCCCATTCCGGCCTCCTGGTGGGCGAGGACCGGCTCGCCCAGGAAATCCGCTCGCGGCCGCCGGTGTTGCTCGTTCACGGCGAGGACGATCCACTGATTCCCCTGGCCGCGCTGCCAGCGGCAACGGCGGCCCTCGAGGCGAACGGAGTCGACGTGGTCTCGCATGTGTGCCCGCGCCTCGGCCACGGTATCGACGAGAATGGGATCGCCGTGGCGCGCGCGTTCCTCGCCCGGATCTTTGCCGGCACCTGATGGGGCGCGCCACGATCCAAGAATAAAGAGAACGATTACAAGGGATTGGCAAGCCGCCGGGTCGTCGTGTATGATTCGCGCCCAAATCCCGGGAGGGGCCGTGTCGATCGCGATCGAGAAATTCCCGGCGCTGGTGCTCAACGCCGACTTTCGGCCGTTGAGCTATTTCCCGCTTTCGCTCTGGCCCTGGCAGGACACGATCAAGGCCGTATTCCTGGAGCGCGTCAACGTCGTCTCCGAATACGACCGCAAGGTGCACAGTCCCAGCTTGGAGATGTCTCTTCCCAGCGTCATCTCCTTGAAGGATTACGTCGCCATCTACCGGTGGCCGGCCTTCACCCGGTTCAACGTGTTCTTGCGCGACCGGTTTTCCTGCCAGTACTGCGGGGAAGCGCGCCCGTCCGAAGACCTCACCTTCGATCACGTCGTTCCGCGCGCGCTCGGGGGCCGGACAGAATGGTCGAACGTGGTGACGGCGTGTGCGCCGTGCAACCTGCGTAAGGGAAATGCCCGACCCGCCCGCGGGTCATTTCGGCCGCTACGCACACCTGACCGTCCGACCAGCTACGAGCTTCAGGAAAACGGCCGGGCGTTTCCGCCCAACTTCCTCCACGAAAGCTGGCGCGACTTCCTTTACTGGGATTCTGAGCTGGATCCCGTCTGACGCGCGCGGCGCTTGGACCAGGTCGTTTTCGCTCGGAATCGCCGGCGGCGATCCGCCGACCACGTAAATCTGGTCGATTTTGTGAGATCGAGCGGATTCAAGCGGTTGTCTGCAACCGCATCGCGGTTCCAATCAACGGCGATCGGCTCTCGTTCGCGCCCGTCAGCCGCCCGGCTTGCGACGGCGGGGTTTGGCGCGCAACGGAGCCTTCGGACGCGATCTCTGGCCCTCCAGGCGGAGGCGCTGCGTCGCCAGGCGATCGCGCATGTCGTCGCGAGGGTCCTCGACCGCCGGCGTCGGCGCGGGCGTCTTCGACTTGTGCTTCCGGCGACGTTCGTCCGCTCTTTTTTCCATCTCCCCCCCGGGGGGCGTGCGCGACAAGGGTAGCGCAATTTGCGGCCGGCCTACAACCGGAACGGTAGGATGTTGAGATGTTTGACTTTGTGATGGGCGCACGTATACTCCGCCGCTTCGATTTCGCGGCCGGCCGGCCGGCGGAGCGATAAAATCCCGAACGTGGTGGAGACCGAATCAGGCCGATGACCAAGCGACTGGCTTCGAAGTACAAGATCAACCGCCGTCTCGGCGTGAATTTGTGGGGCCGTCCCAAGAGCCCCGTCAACATCCGCGACTATCGCCCCGGCGAACACGGCCAGAGGCGCCGCAAGACGTCGGACTACGGGCTCCAGCTCGCCGCCAAGCAAAAGCTTAAGGGGTACTACGGCAACATCACCGAGCGTCAATTCCGCCGCTATTACCAAAAGGCGGTCCGGCGCCGCGGCGACATGTCCGAGAACCTTGTCGGCATCCTGGAACGCCGCCTCGACGCCGTGGTCTACCGGATGAAGTTCGTGCCCACCGTGTTCGCGGCGCGCCAGTTCGTCAACCACGGCCACATCCGGGTCAACGGGCGGCGGGTCAACATCCCGTCCTATCTGGTCGACGAGGGCGACGTCGTCGAGGTGCGCGACAAGTCGCGCCAGGTCCCGATCGTTCTCGAGGCGATCGACTCGCCCGAGCGCGACGTTCCCGAGTATCTTGACGTCGATCACGCCAAGCTGAAGGGCACGTTCGTGCGCACGCCGAAGTTCGCCGACGTGCCCTATCCGGTCCAAATGGAGCCGAACCTGGTGATCGAGTACTACTCGCGCTAGGGCATTGTTCGTTCAAGCGGCACCAGCCCGCACCCAATTTCGTTGACCAGGACCCGGCTGCCGGGCGCGGCGAGCGGCCCGCCCCGGTTCGAGCGCGCGCGATCGCCCGCCACACGGCCTCGGGCGTCGGCGGCATGTCGAGGTGGTTCACTCCGTAATTTCGAAGCGCGTGGACGACGGCGTTAACCACCCCGGCGGCGCGTCCCTTCAGGTGGGTTCCGTCTCGTCGTAACGGTACGCCCCGCTCAACTCCGCGTCCTCGCCCGCGCCGAAGACCACTTCGACGTGGTTGCCGTCGGGATCGTCCAGGAAGACCTGGCGGATTTCGAGCTCGGGCACGATGCACAGGCGATGCTTGAGGCCGCGCGCCTCCAAGCGATCGAGAAACGCAGCCAAACCCTGGGCGCGAAAGGCGAAGTGATCGACTCCGAATCCGTGTCCTTCGGTCGGTCCCTCCACCGCGACCAGATGGACGGCGGGTTTGTCTGCGCAGTAGAGCCACGCGCCTGCGGACGGAAACGGCGGACGGGCGCCCCGCGCCATCCCGAGAACGTCTTCGTAGAACCGGCACATGGACTCAAGGTTGGCGGTCCGCATGTTGACGTGTTCGAGGTAGGTTACGGTCATGATCGCCTCGCCGCGAAGAGCGGATCGCGTTTGAGTGGATCTGCGATGCGGTTGCAGTCAGGCGCGCCTATCCGCTCGACCTCGATCGTGTAGACCAGATTCACGCGCCCACCGGATCGCGGCCACGCGAAACCGAGCGATCGCGGTCTGGCCTAGGAGGCGACCACTTTGCGCGAAGCCTTGCCACGGCGCAAGGCGGCGGGCCCGAAACCCGCTATGGTCGCGGCGGTAAGGGGAGCAGGGTCATGGGGATAAGGATTCCCAGCGTCTTCGTCTCGCACGGCTCGCCGGCCATGCTGCTC
>JASMAE010000080.1 GCA_030754475.1 Rhodospirillales bacterium | reverse complement strand
ACGTTTGGACCGGCAGGCCCCTGGTCCTCGAGGCGCCGGCGGTGATCATTGCCGCTGGCGGTGCCGGTTGCCTTTATCAAGTCACGTCCAATGCCAAGGACTCCACGGGCGACGGCTATGCGCTCGGCTACGGCGCGGGGGCCGAGATCGTCGACATGGAGATGACCCAGTTCCAACCCTTTGGCCTCGTGCAGCCCCTGTCGCTGCGCGGCGTCACCGGTCCCGGCCACGCACTGATCACCGCCGGGGGCTGGTTGTTGAACGGCAAAGGAGAACGGTTCATGGAGCGTTACGATCCCGCTCGGATGGAGTTCTCCACGCGGGCGATGACGACCAGGGCGATCGCCGAAGAGGTGCAGGCCGGGCGCGCCACGCCCCGCGGGGGGGTGTGGGTCAGCTTGCCCGAGGAACGCGGCCGACCGTCAGAGGTCATCGGCAAGGCTTGGTGCGCTCACCTGCGCGACGCGGGAATCGACCCGGACGCCGGGCCCCTCGAGGTGGCCCCGAGCTGCCACCATATGATGGGCGGCGTGCGCATCGATCCGCGCGGCCAGACCAGCGTGCCGGGTCTGTTCGCGGCCGGCGAAGCCGCGGGAGGTATCCACGGGGCCAACCGTCTGGCCGGCAGTGGCCTCGTCGACGCCCAAGTGCTCGGCGCCGCGGCCGGCCTGAGCGCGACCGTTTACGCCCGCGCCAACCGGGATCGCGCGTTCCCCGATCGCGTCGCCGCACGGACATGGGACTCTTTTCACGCTGCCGTCGGCGGCGGCCGACGCGCCGTGCGGGCGTGGGAGATCAAGGACGAGCTTGCCGCTGTGATGAGCCGATGCGGCGGCATCGTTCGCACCGGCGACGGCCTGGAGACAGGCATCAACGAGGTCAAGGACCTGGGCGACGAACTGGCGGCCATGGAGCGACCGGCCTCGGGGCTGGACATGCAAGAGGCGATCGAAGCGCGTCACCTGGTGACGACCGCGGAATTGGTTCTGCGATCGGCGCTGTTCCGGGAAGAGAGCCGCGGCGCGCACCTGCGTTCGGATTTTCCCGAGCGCGACGACCTGAGATTCCGGCGCCACACCGTGGTCCGAAAGGACGACCGCGGTCGCATTCAGGTTCGCACGCGTGGGGTCGAACGATGCCGAGCTTAAGGGGAGGCGCGCAGCGCGCCGTGTTCACCATTTTCGTTAGCCGGGACGAGGAGCCGTGTCGGTATCGTGTGAAGGGCTGGACGGGAATGACCGCGCTGGAAGCGTTGATCGAGGTCTACCGCGCCTGCGCTCCCGACCTTGGCTTCCGTTACTCCTGCAAAACAGGACGTTGCTTGAGCTGCCTCGTCAGGATGAATGGGCGGTCCGTGGTTTCCTGCCGCGAGCCCCTCGTCGACGGGGCGTTGATCGAGCCCTTGGCGAACAGACAAATCATCCGCGACCTGGCCGTCGACGACGCCTCCACGAGACGCTATCGACCGCAGGCCGGGGACGGTTTAGTGCCTCCCGGAGATCGCCGGTGATCCGCTCAAGCGAGCGCTTCGGTCCGGATTTCCTCGAACCGTCCCGCAGCCGGATTGGCGCGGGCCGAACGCCACGCGACCGGCCGCGCGGATGTGCCGCACGGTTGCGGGCGTTAGGTTAAAGGTCTATCCAGCCTTACATGTCTTGTTTGGTGATCAAATTCCGAGGCAGGTAATCAGGGCTGCTTATCGACCCGATGCTATTATCGTTTAATTGGGCTAACCAACCCTAATGGACCTGACTCTCACCAGGGTCAGTGCGCTGAATTTCCTCAACTGCCTTCACGATCTGCTTGCACACTGCATGGCCGTCCAGGTCGCCTCCCTCCAGCATCGCGCATGGCCCCTCGTCGAGTCCAGGGGCGCGCTGGGGCGCAAGTCGAGGTGCCTGAGTCCTGAGCACCCGCCGGGGCCGATCTGCGAATCCTGGTTCAGACCTCAACGGACAGTAGAGTCAACTCTCGGTGGTTGCGGGCCCCCGTGTGGAACGGCGTGCAATTGTGACCCCTGTTGAGGGGTGATCGGCGTCCAAATTTGACCCCCTGAACCTGGTTGGTCCAAGTCACCCCGTCTTTTGGGCGGATGGGGTGGTGGGGGATGTTGGTGGTGGAGACGATAGCGCGGATCCGGCGGGAGTATTTCGTCAAGGGCAAGCTGATCAAAGAGATCGTCCGGGATGTGAAGGTCTCGCGCAACACGGTGCGCAAGGTGATCCGGTCGGGGGTGACGGCGTTCAGCTACGGCCGGCGGGTGCAGCCGATGCCGAAGCTGGGGCCGTGGCGGGTCGAACTGGAGCGCATGCTGACGGTCAACGAGAGCAAGTCGAGGCGGGAGCAACTGACGCTGCTGCGGCTCTACGAGGATCTGTTGGATCAGGGTTACGGCGGCGGCTACGACGCGGTGCGACGCTACGCCAAGTCTTGGCGACAGCGGCGCTCGGGGTCGGTGGCGCAAGCCTACGTGCCGCTTACGTTCTCCCCGGGCGAAGCCTACCAGTTCGACTGGAGCCACGAGTTCGTGGTGCTTGCGGGCGTCACGACCAAGGTCAAGGTCGCGCACCTGCGGCTGTGTCACAGCCGGATGTTCTTCGTGCGCGCCTATCCGCGCGAAAGCCAGGAGATGGTGTTCGACGCCCATGACCGGGCGTTCCGACTGTTCGACGGCGCCTGCCGGCGGGGGATCTACGACAACATGAAGACCGCGGTGGAGAGCGTGTTCATCGGCAAGGCGCGCGCGTTCAACCGGCGTTTCCTGCAGATGTGCGGCCACTACCTGGTCGAGCCCACCGCCTGCACGCCACGGGCGGGGTGGGAGAAAGGGCAGGTCGAGAACCAGATCGGGACGATCCGCGGCCGGTTCTTCACGCCCAGGCTGCGCTTCAAGAGCTACGAGGAGCTCAACGCCTGGCTCCTGGACCAGTGCGTCGCCTACGCCAGGCGCCATCCCCATCCCAGCTTCAAGGACAAGACGGTCTGGCAGGTGTTCGAAGACGAGCGCCCGTCCCTGGTCGCTTATCTCGGGCCGTTCGATGGCTTCCACTCGGTCCCGGCGTCGGTCTCGAAGACCTGCCTGGTGCGCTTTGACAGCAACAAGTACAGCGTGGCCGCGCGCGCCGTCGGTCGGCCGGTCGAGGTGCATGCCTATGGCGATCGCATCGTCATCCGCCAGGACGGCGAGATCGTCGCCGAACACGCCCGGCGCTTCGGGCGCGACCAGACCGTCTACGATCCGTGGCACTACGTGCCTGTGCTCGCCAGGAAGCCCGGTGCCCTGCGCAACGGCGCGCCGTTCAAGGACTGGGTGCTGCCCGGCGCCTTGGGGCGCGTGCGTGCGCGCCTCGCCGGCCACGACGACGGCGACAGGCAGATGGTCGATATCCTCACCGCCGTGCTGGCCGATGGGCTGCCGGCGCTGCAGGCGGCCAGCGCCGAGGCGCTCGCCGGCGGCGCCTGCAGCGCCGACGTCGTGCTCAACATCCTCAATCGCCGGCGCCAGCCGTCTGCGCCGGCACCGATCCTGACGCCGGAGCGCCTGCGTCTGCGCCACGAACCGCTGGCCGATTGCGCCCGCTACGACCGCTTGAGGGGAGCCGGCCATGCAGCGTCATGAGGTCCTGGAGATGATGACGGCGCTCAAGCTTGCCGGCATGCGCGCCGCCTTCGACGAGCTCCTGGCCGACGGCCTCAAGCGCCAGCACCCGGTACAACGGATCATCGGCGAGCTCTTGAAGGCCGAGATCGCCGACAAGCAGGCCCGATCCATCAAGTACCAGATGAGCGTCGCCAAGCTGCCGCTGGCCAAGGAGTTGCCCGACTTCGACTTCACCGGCACCCCGGTCAACGAGCCCCTGGTCCGCGAGCTGGCCGGGGGCGGCTTCCTGGCCAGCCAACGCAACGCCGTGCTGATCGGCGGCACCGGCACCGGCAAGAGCCATCTTGCCATCGCCATCGCCCGGGCCTGCATCCGCGACGGCGCCCGCGGGCGCTTCTTCAACGTCGTCGACCTGGTCAACAGGCTCGAGACCGAAGCCCGTGCCGGTCGCCAGGGCAGGCTCGCCGATCAGCTCACCCGGCGCGATCTCGTCATCCTCGACGAGCTCGGCTACCTGCCCTTCGCCGAGACCGGAGGTCAGCTGCTGTTCCACCTCGTCAGTCGGCTCTACGAGCGCACCTCGATCATCCTCACCACCAACCTGACCTTCGCCGAATGGCCGTCGGTCTTCGGCGACGCCAAGATGACCACCGCGCTCCTGGATCGCCTCACGCACCACTGCGAGATCATCGAGACCGGCAACGACTCCTGGCGCTTCAAGAACCGCTCCTGACGGCAACCCATCCGCTGGCGGCCCGCTCGCCCAGGTGGGTCCACAGGGACCTCCCACGCGCGGTCCGCCGCCAGCCGCGTGATGGGCGCGTCGTACCGCGCGCGGGTCCCTCCTATGGACTACCTGGACGACCTCCACCGGACATCCCCGAAGGGGTCAATATTGCGCGCCGATTGG
>JASMAE010000079.1 GCA_030754475.1 Rhodospirillales bacterium | reverse complement strand
CCCAGATCGGTGCCGGCGGCGAGAAGCGCGTCGAGCGCCCGGGCCTGGGCAAGCGTGCGATCGCCGTCCACGTGCTGAAAGGCGTCCAGCCGGGGGTTCAGCGCCTCGATGCGCCGGAGGTAGGCCTCGGTCGCCGCCGCGCTCGAGATGCGGTTCGCGCGCAGGTCGGCGGCGAAGCCCGCGAGCCCGCGTTCGTCCACAGGATCGGGCGGTGGGGCCGTGGTGGTGGTTTGCCGGGGCTCGTTCATCACTCCCTTCTCGCGGCTTGGCCCTTTACCATCCAAGTGCGTAGCACGTCCGGCGGCGATCGGCGCCGCCCCAAAGCACGCCGGTCTTCAGATCCTTTGCGACGGCGCACGCGCCGCTGGGCAGCCAATCGTCCTCCGCCCACCACTCCACCTTGTGGCCGCGCGCAGCCAGGTCGTCGCCCAGCGCTTGGGTCTGCTGGTCGCCGCCGGGGATCCCGAAGGGCATGACTTCTGCGCCCTCGCGGATGGCCAGCGCCGAGTTCGGCGTAAGCCTGGGCCGCTTTCCGGGCGCGATGCACGACGGGTGGTCGGGCTCGGTCCACGACTGGTTGCCGCGACCCGACGGGTACAGCCCCGTTCCCGGAACGGCCGGAGTATTGCGCATCACCCCGTCCGACGGCGTGCAGGAAAACGCGTTCCCTTGGCCGTCCATTACGCACAGATACGTGGTGTCCAATGCCCGATCCACGTGCCGGCCGAAATGACGTGACGGGTGCCCATGACGTTAGGGCGATGGGGTCGCGGCCACGACTTCTTTTGCGGCATGGTCTCCTCTCGTTCGGCGCGGACGATCGCCCCGGACGTGGTCCGGCATTCATGGTTCGTACCGGTTTTCGGAGCGGAGACCGTATCATCGTCTCCCCCTCCGCCGAGTCAATCGCCAAGCGGGCGCCGCGATCTCTGTTTCTTGATCCGCGATTCGCGAAGCGCGATGGTGGTGGCGCCGGTAAAGATCATGATGCCGCCGGCCCAGGTCCAGATGTCGGGGACCTCGGCGAAGGCGAGATAGCCGACGATCGACGCCCAGATCAGGCTCAGGAAGTTGATGGGCAGAACCGCGGTCACGTCGGCCTCCTTGAAGGCTTGGGCCATGCAATACTGGCCAAGCGTGCCTAGCACCCCGATGACGGCGAGCAGGGCCAGCTCGTCCAGGGTCGGCGCGCGCCAAACGAAGAGTGCGGCGACGAAGGCGATCGGGGTCACCACGATCGCCGAGTAGAGCACCGTGGTCAGGCTCGAATCGGTGCGCGAAAGCACCTTTACAGAAATCATCATCAAGGCCAGCAGGACGGTCGAGAAAAGCACCAGCATGGCGCCCGGATCGATCGCGACCACGCCCGGGCGCAAGATGACGAGGGCGCCGGAGAACCCGAACGCAAGCGCCGCGACGCGGCGAAGACGCAAGGGCTCGCGCAGAATCACGATCGCGAGCAGGCTCGCGAACAGGGGTGCCGAGAAGCCCAGCGCCGAGACCTTGGCGAGCGGCGTCAGGCTGAGACCCAGAAACAGCGTCAGCGTCATGCCGACGTTCAGGATCGAGCGCAGGATCTGAAGCCCCGGACGCCGGCTCCGGAGCGGCTCAAGCCCGTGGCGGATGAAAACGGGGGAGAGGAACGCAAGGCCGAAGAGAAAGCGAAAAAAGGTGATCTCGAACGGGTGAATCGCGCCCGAAAGATCGCGGATCATCGCCATCATGACCGCAAACCAAACCGTCGAGCCCACCATGTAGGCCATGCCCCGAAGGGTGGCGGCGCGACCCGATTCGGCTGTTCTATCGCCGAGCGGCCCGGATGCGGGCGCCTCCTCGGGGATGTTTTCTGCCGGCATCGGCTCAGGCGAGCCCCATCTGGGCGTGGATGGCGCGGCTCAACGCGCTTGCGGGGTCCTCGAGCTCGACCAGGATCGAGAAATGATCGATTCCGGCGAGCACGCGCACGTCTGCTTGTGCGCCGCGATGCCGCCACGCGGCTGCAAGATCTTCGGCCTGGCGCACGAACTCGGGGCCTTCCCGATCACCGACGGCGAGCAGCGTGGCGCTTGCGCCGCGGGGCTCAAGCGCGATGGGGCTCAGGCGCGCGACCTCGCCCGGGCCGACGCCTAAGGTGTCGTTGAGGAAGCAGAGCCGGATGGGCTCGAGATCGTAGATCCCACTGATCCCGCAGGTGCCCGTAATCAGGTCCGCGGGCAAATCGGCGTCGAAAGCCGGCCAGTCGGTCGTCGCCATCATGGCGGCTAAGTGCCCGCCGGCAGAGTTGCCGCTCGCGAAGATGCGCATCCGGTCCCCGCCGAAGCTGTCTGCGTTGCGCCACACCCAGGTCAGCGCCGCGCGGCACTGGCGGACGAGCTCGTCCAAGCTGACCGAAGGCACCAGCCCATAGCCGACGTTGACGAAGGCGGCGCCCGCGGGCACGAAGGCGCGGGCGATGAAGTCGTAGTCGCGCTTGTCGTGGCGCATCCAATAACCGCCGTGAAAGAACACCTGCACCGGCGCCTGGCGGCCC
>JASMAE010000078.1 GCA_030754475.1 Rhodospirillales bacterium | reverse complement strand
GTAGCGTTCGCGGACGTGTGCGTCGGTCCCGAAGCGGAAAAAGCGGTCGCGGCGATGGCCGACGGCGACGTAGCACTTCTCGAGAACCTTCGCTTCGACGAACGCGAAGAGAAGAACGACCCCGACTTCGCCGCCGCGCTCGCGTCGCTCGGCGAGTTTTACGTCGACGACGCGTTCAGTTGCGCGCACCGGGCGCACGCCTCGACGGAAGCGCTGGCGCGGCTTCTGCCGGCGGCCGCGGGCCGGCTGATGCAGGCCGAGATCGAGGCCCTTCACAAAGCGCTGGACGCGCCCGATCGGCCCTTGGCGGCGCTCGTCGGCGGCGCCAAGGTATCGACCAAGCTCGACGTGCTGGCGAACCTCGCGCGCAAGGTCGACCAACTGATCCTCGGCGGCGGCATGGCAAATACCTTCCTCGGCGCCGCCGGCGTCGATGTCGGCGCGTCGCTGTGCGAGGCGGACATGGCAGAGACGGCGCGCGCGATCATGCGCGATGCGGCCGCCGCGGGGGTCGAGATCGTGCTTCCCCACGACGCGGTCGTCGCTTCGGCCCTGGAAGTGGGGGTCGCGACCCGCACGGTTGCCATTGCCGAGGTGCCGGCGGACGCCATGATCCTGGATGTCGGCCCGGCTACGTCGGATGCCTTGATCCAGCGTCTGGGGAGCCTCAAGACGGTGGTATGGAACGGGCCCTTGGGCGCCTTCGAGGTGCCGCCCTTCGATGCGGGCACGAACGCCGTCGCCCGCGCGGCGGCCGAATTGACCACGGCGGGACGCCTGCTCAGCGTCGCGGGTGGCGGCGACACCGTAAGCGCGCTCGCACACGCCGGGGTCGAAGACGGGTTCTCCTACGTGTCTACGGCCGGCGGCGCCTTCCTCGAGTGGCTGGAAGGCAGGGAACTGCCCGGCGTCGCGGTCCTGAAGCCACTACGCTGACGGAAGGGGCCGACGCGAGCGCGTCCCAGGGGCGATCCGCTCGACTTCAATAGGATCGACCAGATTCACGTGGTCGGTGATGACGGCCCGCCGTCGCCCGAACCCACGACCCCTTCCAGGCGTTCACGAAGCGCCTGCGCCTCGCGCGAGAGCGCGGCCGCGGCGGCGACCATTTTTTCTGCCGCCGCGCCCGTTTTCGACGCCGATGAGGCGACGTTGGACGCGTTGGTGGCGAGCGCCCGCGTCCCTTCGGCGGCCCGGCCCAAGTTGCGCGCGACCTCTCCGGTCTCGGCGCCCCGCTCGTTGAACGCCCGCGCTGCCTCGGCCACGATTTCATTGATCTTGATGACGGTGGCGGCGATTTCTGCGATGGCGGCCACCGCCCGGCGGCCCGCCGCTTGGATGTCGCCTACCTGGGAGCCGATCTCCTTGGTTGCCTTGGCCGTCTGGTTGGCGAGGTTCTTGACCTCGGAGGCAACGACGGAGAACCCCTTGCCCGCGTCGCCCGCGCGGGCCGCCTCGATCGTGGCGTTGAGGGCGAGCAGATGCGTCTGATCGGCGATCTCGCCGACCAGACCCACGACCTCGCCGATCCTGTCGGCCGCCGCCGCCAGGCCCTCGACGCGCTCGGTCGTCCGGTGCGCTTCGACGGCGGCGGCTTCCACGATCTCCGCCGATCGCCCGACCCGCTCGCCGATCGCATCGACGGAAGCCGAAAGCCGTTCCGCGGACGCCCAGCCCGCCGCCACGTCGTTGCATGCTTGATCGGCCGCCTCCGCGACCGCCACCGCCTCGCGCGCGGCGACGTCCGCGATCCCCGCCAGTCCCGCCGCGGCCGCTTCGACCGCGGCGGCCGCGCCCAGCACGGTATCGGTCCCGTCCCCCGTCGCCCGGGCAACGGTGCGCTCGAACCGCGAGCGGTCTTCGTCGCGTTCGGCGCGCGCCCCGGCGATGGCTTCGGCGTGCTCGACTCGCATCGCATCGACATCCGCCAACGTCGCCTGATAGTGATCGAGCGCGCGGGCGAGATCGCCGATCTCGTCGGCGTTGGCAAGCGCCGGGATCACGGTCTCGGTGTCGCCTTTGGCGACGTAGGACGCCGCCCCGGCCAACGCGACCACGGGGCCGGCGATGCTGCGCGCAAAGGCGAGCGCGAAGCCGACGAACAAGACCGTGATGGTGACGACGCTGAACACGCCGAGGCGCGCGACGGCCTCGCGCGTCCATACGACGTCCTGGTTGGCGGTATCCGCGCCGTCATTGGCGAAAGCCCGCAAACCTTCGACGCTCGGCTTTACGTACGCATAGATGTCGTTCAGGCGATCGAGGTCGGCGGCGCGCGTGACGCCTTGGCCGCGGCGAGTCTCGGCAACGATGCGAAACTGGGCGACGTGCTGGGCGACTCCGTCGTTGACGGTGTCGATGTGCGTCCGCGCCGGCTCGGCCTCGGCGATACGCCGCAAAAGCTGGAGTGTCGCAAGCGCCTTGGCGCCGTGCTTCTCGAAGAGGTTCGCCGCCTCGACGTCGCCGCGAAAGAGGAACGCGCCTTCGGCTGCGCGCATGGCAAGCAGCTCGATTTCGACCTCTCCGGCAAGCGCGCGCACGCGCTCGGCCGCATCCTTGCGCATCAGCGCCGCATCCAGCCTGAGGCCGCCCGCGAAATCGAACCCCCAGAGCGCAAGCAGCGCAAGCAGGCCGAGGCCGGCAAGGACGTTGACACGAACGGAAACGCCGACGTTCCCGAACAGAGTCGAAGTCGCGCGCGGGATCGCAAGCGGCTCGCGCGCACGGGTGCGGATGGATCTCGCGGTGTTCTCGGACACCTTGGGAACGGTCCAGCAGTTGCGGGACGCAAGGAATACCATAGCGCGGCGTACGCCCACAATTGCGCCTCCGCGCGCGCCGGCGGTTGCGTTGCGCGCGTCGGCGCGCGACACTCGCGCCATGAACGAAAAGCGCGGCGCGGGTCCATCGGTCGCCTGTGTGCCCGAAGGAGACAACCGGGCCAGGCTCGTGTGCCCCGACTGCGGCTTCATCCATTACGACAACCCGAAGATCGTGGTCGGCGCGGTGTGCACGTGGAACGACCAAGTTCTGTTGTGCCAGCAGGCAATTCCGCCGCGCATCGGCTACTGGACGATCCCGGCGGGTTATATGGAGCTCAACGAGACCACGGTCGAAGGAGCCGAACGCAAGGTTCGCGAAGAGGCCGGCGCCACCGTGGAGATGGGCGAGCTCGTCGGAATTTACGACATCCCGCAAATATCGCAGGTCTACGTCATCTATCGCGCGCGGCTGACCCGATCCGAATTCGCCGCGGGACCGGAAAGCCGAGCGGTCGCTCTATTCGATTGGAGCGACGTTCCCTGGAACGACATCGCGTTTTCCAGCGTGACATGGGCGCTGCACCGCTATCGCGAGGCCTGCGGTTCGGCGCAGGCCTCCGAGCCGTCGAGCGCGGATCGCGATTGATTGGAACCGCAATCGGGTTGCACTCAGGCGCGCCCAACCGCTCGATTTCGATAAGATCGACCACGATCTGGTTTGGCGATTGACGCTCCGTTAACCAATCGTCGCGATACTCCGCCCATGGACGAGGTGACGAACAGGGCCCTTGTCGCCGTACCCGGCGCCGCCCAAAAGCCGACGGAATACCAGCGCGCCCGCGAGGTCCATGCCCGCGCGGCGGTCACACGGCAGAACGATTCCGAGGATCTGACGCGCGCGCTGACCCGCCTCGAAAACCTGCTCGACTCCGGCCAACCGCCGCGGCGCGACGTCCCGCGCGGTTTCTATTTCAACGCCCGCGTCTAAAGCATCGTCCACGTTCGTGGAACCGCGCCGGCCCGGCAGCCGACGGATTGGTACGCTTGGGGTGGCCGGTCGCGGGTGTGGGCTGGAGCCGACGACACGGATCGTTCTCTAGTCGCCCATCCCCATGAGCGAGCGGGCGAAGGCCCGCGCCTCGAACGGGCGTAGATCGTCCAGTTCTTCGCCGACGCCGACGGCGTGCACCGGCAACCCGAACCGGTCCGCAAGCGCGACGACCACGCCGCCCTTCGCCGTTCCGTCGAGCTTGGTCATGACCAAGCCCGTAATCGCCACCATGTCGCGAAAGGTCTCGAGCTGGGCGTGCGCGTTCTGGCCGACCGTGGCGTCCAAAACGAGAAGACAGTCGTGCGGCGCGTCGGCGTCGAGCTTGCGGATCACGCGCACCATCTTTTGAAGCTCGGCCATTAACGCGGACTTGTTGTGCAGGCGCCCAGCGGTATCGATAAACAGGACGTCCAGCGATTGCGCCCGCGCTTGCTCGACCGCCCGATAGGCGAGCGCGGCCGCGTCCGAGCCGGGCTCGGCCGCGATCACCGGGCACCCGGCGCGCTCGCCCCAGATTTGCAACTGCTCGATCGCGGCGGCGCGAAAGGTGTCGCCGGCGGCCAGCGTCACCGAATGACCCTGGTCCCTGAACTGCTTGGCGAGCTTGGCGATGGTCGTCGTCTTGCCGGTTCCGTTCACGCCGCAAACCAGGACGATTTGCGGCGCGAGGCCGGGTCTGAACGCAAGCGGCTGCGCCACCGGTTCGAGAATCGCGGCGATCTCGTCGGCGAGCGCGGCCAAGACGTCTGCGGGTGCGACCCCTTTGTCGAACCGGTCGCGCGCGAGGCCCGCGGTGAGGCGGCCCGCGGTCTCGACACCTATGTCGGCGAGGATCAAGAGGTCTTCGAGGTCCGACAGCGTGTTCGCGTCGAGACGGCGGGTCGCGAAAAGATCGTTGATTCCGTTGACGAGCCCGCCCGAAGTGCGCGTGAGCCCGGCCCTCAAGCGCGACATCCATCCGAGGTCGGCGTCCGCGGCGAGGCTCACGCCGCCGTCTCCGCGACGAGGACGCCGTCGGTGACGCCCATGATCGTGGCCTCGACGATGGTCCCCGGCGGCGCGGGCGCGCTCAGGCGCGCGGGCGCGTAGTCGGGGCAGCGGCCGCGTTCGGATGTCTCAACCAGAACCTCGGTCGACGCGCCGAGCCTTGTGCCGAGATGGGCGAGAAACGCGCGATCGCCGGCGCCGCGCAGACGCGCGGCGCGCGCCTTGCGGACGCCGACGGGCACTTGCGGCATGCGCGCGGCGGGCGTGTCCGGCCGGGGCGAATAGGGAAAGACGTGGAGATAGGCGAGGCCGAGCTCGGCGACGCCGTCGAGCGTCCTTGCGAACTGAGTCTCGGTCTCGGTGGGGAAGCCCGCGATCAGGTCGGCCCCGAACGCCACGTCGGGCCGGGCGGCGCGCGCGCGCGCGCACAACGCGCGCACGTCGTCGGGTGCGTGGCGCCGCTTCATGCGCTTGAGGATCACGGGATCGAGGGACTGGAGGCTCAAGTGCAGGTGCGGCATCAGACGCGCGTCCTCGCCCAACACCGTGATCAACGCGTCCGGCACGCGCCCCGGATCGAGGGACGAGAGCCGGAGCCTGGCGAGCGCGG